>JBNMJA010000021.1:0-17595 GCA_050873585.1 Bacillota bacterium
CCTATAGGAGCGCAAGTGCAAGTGAGCATCTCGATATTTTCTTTTCTTATGATAAAACTGCTTGCCGAGCCGAGTTTGACGACGTCGAGACCGCCCGATTGCATATCCAATACTGCAATATCCAAAGACGAAAACATATCCTCCGCTCCGAGTTTCAAAAGTTTGTTGGCAAGGCTTAGGATTATGCCCGAATCTATCCCCGCGCGGTAAAAACTCTCAATCATACGCACGGCGTTTTTGCTCGTTTCGCTCGCTTTTGCGCCGTGTCCCATACCGTCGCATATAGCAAAAAGTCTGCGAGTGCGCGACGGACAAAGTACGCTCACCGTATCTCCGCTCTCGCTCTCGTCGCCATACTTTTTTTGCGCCGTGCCGTACGCCACCTCGTAGACGGGCGCACAGTCTAGATACACCGTCTTTTGCGCGCCTTTGTCCTGAATTTTGGAAATTTCCATTTTGCAACCGAGGCTTTTGGATACGATTCTTGCAAGCACGGCTTTTTGCGCGTCTTGCTCTCGAACCAAAAGCGTTGCGCTCGACTTCGAACCTTCGCCGCACACGACGATTTCGCTTGCCACGATATTATGCTTCAAAAGTTCCGCTTTGAGAAGTTCGACGTCGTCGGAGGCGAAATTGACCTGCTCTGCGCAAGACGTGGCGAGAGAATCCAAAACGAGTGCGACTCCCGCAAACTGCTCGGACATAAGGCTCTTGCACGCGACGAGATTTTTTGCCTCGCTCATGTGCTTTTTGTACGCCTCCGCGCTCGTGTTTATCGCAGATGCGAGCGAGTGCATATTGGAGCATCTGCTCGTGACGAAAGGCGGCATATCCAAAATCGTAACCTTGCCTCTATTGACGGCGGCGTCCGCCATAGGCAGAAGCACGCTTGCCGTGTCCGAGCCGAGCGCAGAAAAACAGATTTCTCTATCCTTGCATCGTCCGCAAAAACTTTTTGCGACTTCTTTTGCGAGTTTGTCCGGGGAACACTCCGAGGACTTTTCGGCAAGTTTTTCGAGATTTTTGGACATATCGTAAAACACGTCTGACGCAGACGCAAGGCGTGACGCAAGTTCTCTGCCGCGCCTGTTTACCACGCCCGTGAACGCTCTTCGATTGTCGCCCCTTGCAAGCCCCTTGATTTTGGTCGTAACGGACGAGGGTATGCACAACGCGCACACCACTCCGACGGCGCAAGTTGCAAGCGATTGCCACCCCGCGCCGCTATATGCCCTCAGCAACCACTCAACGCCCTCAACCGCGATGATTGCAAGTGCGGACGACCATTTCGTGAAAGGCGAAAACGCAACTGCTGCAGTCGCAATCGCAACCGACGCGCCGAGATAGGTCATATCGCCCATGGCAACGCTCATTCCAACGCCCAAAAGTATGCCGACGAAAAGCGTCGTCTGCGCCCTGAAGCACTCCGAGGAGAACAACACCAAAAACGACAGCACGATTCCGTAGGCATAAAAACCGTATGCACCCACGCCCGACAAGGCGTAACCCGTCACCGCAAGCGAAATGCCGCCGCATATCAACTCGTCAACGGTTGCCTTGTGCAGAATCGAGCGCACGAACACCGCGTACGCGCATATGCCGAAGCAAAAAGTCATAACCGTCGCAAACATAGCGCACAGTCCGAATCTGAAATAATCCCCATCAAAAACACAGCCGCATACGGCATACGGAACAATGCCTGCAAGAGAAAAAAGCGCAACCGCCCAAAGCGGAACGTTTTTGCGGAATTTATAGAAAATCGCATACGCCGCGACGAGTATCGCGACGGGAGCGAGCGCATACAAAAGCATACGCCAATCGGGCGTAAACGCGATATTTGCACAAATAAAGCATGGCGCGATTGCAAGGATATTTTGCCTTGCAAAAACCAATGCGCAGAATAGCGCAAGCGAAAGAGCAAACCCGAAAGACGGCACGCTCGCAAACAAAAACAACGCAAGACCTTCGAGCGCAAAAGCAACCGCGGTCTTTGCGCTCATCTTCAAATCGAAGGCCGGTAGCACTTTTCTTTTGACGGCTAAAGAATGGTTTTTCATACCCGTATTTTATCAAATATACTCTCGATATTTTTTCCGTTTGCCGTTCGAAAATAGCGCATAACGTCTTATACACGCTATATTTGTCGAATCATTTATCATCAAAACAATGGTTTTATATACGCAGATTGTTGAGATAAACGTCGTTTTTAAGCAATTGAACGAGCAATGCGTATTCAGTTTGACAAAGCACCGTTTTACGTTTATAATCGTATAAAACAAAACTCTCAAGGTTTGAGATGAAAAACAAAAGACTATCTTCAATAAAGAATATCACCTTGCTGTCGTTGATGCTTGCATTGACGATTCTCTTTTGTTTTGTCCCCGTTCAGATAGGCACGATAACGCTCGCGCTTATGATTTTGCCGACAATAATTCTCGCTCAAACCGCAGATTTCAAAACTTCACTTGCGATGGGAATTATGATGGGTATCGTCAACTACATTGCGTGGTTCACCACCAAAGCCGCTTCCCCCGTCGCGCCAATATTTCAAAACCCTATCGTTTGTATAGTGCCACGAGTTCTCATCGCAGTCGTGTGTTATTTCACAAGATACGGACTTCAAAAAACCGCCCTGCTTTTGAGAATGAAACGCGCGTGCAATTATGAATATATGCGCGATTGTGCAAACGAGAATTCTTGCAAATTTCCCACCGAAAAAGCGGACGAAAACTTGCACGAATCAACTCCTTTTTCAAACGATTTTGCCGATAACGACGTCGAATCGGCAAGCACGATTTCAAAATCGCAAGAGGGCAAAATACGCGCAAAAGAGATTTTGACCGACCAGTTTATATACGCCTTTTCTGCGGCGCTCGGCGTTGTCACCAACACTCTTTTCGTTGCGATATTCACGCTTTTGTTTTTCAACGGAACGTCGATTGCGCAAAACACCGTGGTCACCGTCGAATACGTCCTTGCGTGGTTCGGCGTAAACTTTGCCGTCGAGGTCGTGTCGTTCTCATTGATCACTCCGCCCATAGTGCTTGCTCTAAAAGCCGCAAAACTCGCAAAATAGTTTGCGTTCTATATCGCCGATGATATAGCTCTCTTAAATGCCGTTCCGCCGTTCTTACGATATATCGCTATTTTTATATCTTTTAGTATCGTTGTTCTGCTCGAAAAAACTCCAAAATCAATGAGATTTTGACCACTTCAACTCAAAAAAATCATACAAATTTCAATGGTTGTATTAATTTTTCGATTATTTGACAATTAGTCTATTTACACTGTTTTTTGCGTGTGTTATACTGAATATATCTTCAAAATAAGGTGGAGTATGGGCAATTACGTTCTCGCCTACGACGTAGGCACAACAGGCATCAAAACTTGTCTTATCGAAATCGACAAGAGCATCAAGATTCTTTCGGCGGCATCCCAAGGCTACGAACTCTACGTTCTTCCCGGTGGCGGCGCGGAGCAAGATCCCAACGAATGGTGGGATGCAATGAAGTCCACCACTCGCCGCATCTTTGAAAATTCGCCTATCAAACCCGAACAGGTCGAAGGCATTTCCTTCTGCTCTCAGGCGCAAGGACTCGTGCTCGTTGACAGAGACGGCACCCCCGTACACCGCGCGTTCAGTTATATGGATCAACGCGCAACCAAGGAAATCAAAGACGGGTTGCGTTTCGGGCTTCAAATCGAAGGCGCAAACGTCGTTAGACTTCTCAAATCGCTTGCAATCACCGGCGCTGCTCCTATGAGCGTCAAAGACCCGCTTTGGAAATATCTGTGGCTCAAAAACAACGAACCCGAAAACTTTGCGCGCGTTTACAAATGGCTTGACGTCAAGGAATATCTCATCGCTCGTATGACGGGTGAATTCGTGCTCACTCACGACTCCGCATTCGGTACGATGCTCTACGACCTCAAGCACAAATGCATCAGCAAGAGCATGTGCAAAATGTTCGGCATCAACGTAAAACATATGCCGAGACTTATCGAATCCACCGAGTGTGCAGGCGCTCTCACCGAAAAAGCCGCAGAGGAACTCGGACTTGTCAAAGGCATCAAAGTTTACGGCGGTGGCATGGACGCAAACCTCATCGGCGTGGGCGCGGGATCGACCGAACTCGGCGATACGCACATTTACAGCGGCACTTCGGGCTGGGTCGGCACGATAACCGACAAACCTGCCGTTGACGTATCTTCAATGATTGCGGCGGTCGTTGCGGCACAACCCGGCAAATATAACTACTTTGCAGAACTTGAAACTTCGGGCAAATGCTTTGAGTGGGTCAAGGACCATATCGCTCTCGACGAGTGCGGCATCTATATTCAAAAGAAACATATCACCGACGATATCGAAAGCAAATATCTCAGTCTCTTCTCATATATGACTTCAATCGTAGACGACATTCCCGCAGGAAGCGGCGGCGTCATCTTCACGCCATGGCTTCACGGCAACCGTTGTCCGTTTGAAGATCCGAACGCAAGAGGCATGTTCTTCAACATCAGTCTCGAAACCGGAAAGACGGAACTTATCCGTGCGGTGCTCGAGGGCATCTGCTATCACAAGCGCTGGATGCTCGAAGCGTCTGCAAAGAAGGTCAAACCATCCGACGTAATCAGATTCGTGGGTGGCGGCGCACTTTCCGACTTCACTTGCCAAGTGCTTGCAGACATCACCGGACACGTCATCGAAACCGTAGACAATCCGCAAAATATCGGTGCCGTAGGAGCCGCGGCTTGCGTAGGCGTAGGCTTGGGCATAATTCCTTCATTTGACGAAATCAAGAAGTTTATCCCAACAAAAAAGACGTTTAACCCCAACTTTGAGTTGAAAGAGAAGGTTTATGACAAAGGCTTTGAAGTGTTCAAATCCTTGTATAAGCAAAACAAAAAGAGTTTTGCAATCCTCAACGCAAACAAATAAAAGCAAAGACGCTCGCATCTGCGAGCGTCTTTTTTAATTATTAATTTTACAACTCATCACCCGTGAATCTGAGCGGCAACACCTCGTCAAGTTTGAACACTTTGAATTTTTCGGGAGTGCCCAAAATCACTTCAAAATCGCTGTCGCAAAACTCCGACATAACCTGACGGCATACTCCGCAAGGTGTGCAAAGCGGAGATATTTTTCCTTCCCTTCCGCCCACGATTGCAATGCACTTAAACTCTCTTTCGCCTTCGCTGATTGCTTTTGCAAAAGCGGTACGTTCTGCGCAAATGGTTGCAGGGAACGAGGCGTTTTCAAAATTGCACCCCGTATATTCCTTGCCGTCCTTTCCCACGAGAACTGCGCCGACTCTGAAGTGCGAATACGGAACGTAGGACATTTTGCGCATTCCGTTGGCTTTTTCCATCAAACGTTTGTAATCCATCAACTACCTCCGAAATACGATTTATTCCTCGACTTTGGGGAGGAAACTCTCGCCTGCGGTATCTTTTTTGTCAACGCTGAGATAGTCGAGAACGGTTGCGCTGATATCTGCAAAAGTGCTTCTCGTGCCGAGATTGACGCCCTCTTTGATATGCTTTCCGCACACAAGCATCGGCACGTATTCGCGCGAGTGATCGGTTGACGGCGTAGAGGGGTCACAGCCGTGGTCTGCGGTGATAATCAAAATATCGTCGTCGCGCATATTCGGCAAGAACTGACCGAGTTGCACGTCAAATTCGCTCATTGCGTTTGCGTAGCCCGCGATATCGTTGCGGTGACCGTACTTCATATCGAAGTCTACGAGATTGACGAAGCAGAGTCCTTCGAAATCGCGTTTTTGAATTTCGAGCGTGACTTCCATCCCGTGCGTATTCGAGGTTGTGCGATTGAATTCACTCACGCTCTTTCCTGCGAAGATATCGTAAATTTTGCCAACGGATATAGTGGCAAGTCCTGCGTCTTTGAGGCAGTCGAGCATCGTCGTGTGCGGAGGAATGAGCGAATAGTCGTGTCTGTTTGACGTACGGGTAAAGGGATACTCTCCCGTAAACGGGCGTGCGATAACTCTTCCCACGCAGTGCTCGCCTTGGAGCATTTCGCGTGCGATTTCGCAGTATTTGTAAAGTTCGGGCACGGGAACGACGTCCTCGTGCGCCGCGATTTGAAATACGCTGTCTGCCGACGTATACACGATGAGCGCACCGGTCTTTATATGCTCCTCGCCATAGTCTTTGATGACTTCCGTGCCTGAATACGGTTTGTTGCAAAGCACTTTTCTGCCCGTACGCTTTTCAAATTCTTCTATGACGTCCGAGGGGAATCCATCGGGATAGGTCGGAAGCGGCTTGGGCGATATGATGCCCGCAATTTCCCAGTGTCCTATCGTCGTGTCTTTGCCCATAGACGTTTCCTTAAGGCGTGCAAAACTGCCTTTTGGATTGTCCACTCCGCCGCCCACGGTATCGATATTGAAAAGGCCAAGGTCGATGAGATTGGGGCAATTGAAATGCTCGTCTTTGCGGATTGCTCCGAGCGTGTTGCTGCCTTCGTCGTGCCACAGATACGAATCGGGCATTTCTCCGCAACCGCAACTGTCAAGCACTATAATAAAAACTCTTTTACTCATATTTTCACCTTAAAACAGTTTATTTTTGCAAGCCGCAGAAAGCACGCGCTTGCTGCCACACCGAATATTATGCCAATTCAAGTGCGATTTCCATCATTTTTGTGAAGGAGTTTTGTCTTTCTTCGGCGGTCGTATTCTCTTCGGGATAGATGAAACTGTCGCTGACGGTGCATATGCACAGCGCTTTTTTGCCTGCGCGAGCCGCATTGCAATAGAGCGCGGCAGATTCCATTTCGACGCCGAGAACGCCCATCTTTGCCCATTGCATACCGCTGTTTGCGTCGTCGTAGAACGTATCGGACGAGAAGATATTGCCCACCTTGTAGTTTACGCCTGCTTTTTCGCATAGTTCTGCCGCTCTACGCACGAGATCGAAATCCGCAATCGGGCAGAAAGTGCCCGGAAGATTGTACTGCATTGCGTAATTGCCGTTGGTGCAAGCGCCCATTGCGATGATGATATCGCGAGCGTGCAAATCCTTGTCGAACGAGCCGCAAGAGCCGATACGAATGATATTTTTCACGTCGTAGAAGTTGAAAAGTTCGTACGAATAGATGCCGATTGCAGGTTGACCCATACCCGACGCCATAACGGACACACGTTTGCCCTTGTAATAGCCCGTATAGCCGTTTACGCCTCTTACGTTGTTGACAAGCACTGCGTTTTCAAGGAAATTTTCCGCAATAAATTTGGAACGAAGCGGATCGCCGGGCATAAGAACCGTGTCGGCGAAGTCACCGAGTTTTGCTGTAATATGAGGGGTTGGAACTGACATAATTTTACTCCCGTTATTTTATTTATTTTTCGCACCGTAAGTGCGTCATTTCTTGTATTCATACGTTCATATGCTAAGATAAAGCGTCTGGTTTGCCGCTCGAATTCGCATATTCGCATATGTTCCGATTCAAATATGCGCAATCAATATTCGCCTTCGCTTTCTTGCTTTTTGACGATTTTGACGATTCTGCTCGTGCCGAGTCGCGACGCGCCGAGTTCGACAAATTTCTCTGCGTCCTCGATTGACGAGATACCGCCCGCCGCCTTCATTCTCACGTTTTTTCCGACGTTCTTTGCAAAAAGCGCGATATCTTCAAACGTTGCGCCCGCTTTTGAAAAGCCCGTTGACGTCTTGATGAAATCCGCGCCCGCGTTCGTAACGATTTGGCACATTTTGACCTTTTCTTCGTCGGTAAGAAGGCAGGTTTCGATGATGACTTTGAGAATTTTGTCGCCGCACGCATTTTTGAGCGTTCTGATTTCGTTTTCGACGTACTCGTAATTGCCTGCTTTAAGTTCACCGATATTGATGACCATATCGATTTCGTCCGCGCCGTTTGCGATTGCGTCTTTGGTTTCAAACTCCTTGACGGCGGTCGTGTTGTAGCCGTTTGGAAAACCTATAACGGTGCAGATCTTCACTCTTCCGTCTGAATACTCGCTCGCTTGTTTTACGAAGCAAGGAGGAATACACACCGACGCCGTTTGATATTTAATACCGTCATCGCAAATTGCTTTGATATCTTCCCAAGTTGCCGTTTGCGCAAGCAACGTATGGTCGCATTTGCTCAAAATTTCCTTGATTTCCATATATTTTACCTCAAATTTTATTCATAAATTCCGCTTTTGCGGTTTATCACTTGTTGATTCTGTGCAGTATGGCGTTGACGATCATCTCGTACGCCACTTCGTTGTATCCGCCCTCGGGCACGATTATATCGGCAACGCGCTTGGTCGGCTCGATAAAGTGCTCGTACATCGGCTTGACCGTGGTGAGATACTGATTGACGACGGATTCGAGGCTTCTACCCCTCTCTTTCACGTCGCGAAGGATGCGGCGCAATATTCTGACGTCGGCGTCCGTATCGACAAAAATCTTTATATCCTGAAGTTTGAGAAGATCCTCATTGTAGAAATTGAGCAACCCCTCGAGGATAATGACTTTCGCGCTTTTGGTTTCTTTGACCTCGTCCGTGCGCATATACTGCGTGAAATCGTAGACGGGATGAAAAATCGTTTCGCCGTTTTTGAGTTTACGCATATGCTCGACGAGCAAATCCGTATCGAAAGAGTCCGGATGGTCGTAATTTATCTTTACTCTCTCCTCAAACTGAATATCCCTGTTGGACTTGTAGTACGAATCCATACTGAGCATCACCGCGTCCTGTCCGAGCGCGCTCTTGATTCTGCTTGCAAGCGTGGTTTTTCCGCTGCCCGTGCCTCCGCAAATGCCGATGACTATGCTTTCCATACCGCCCTCACAAATACAAACCCTTGGCTTCTTGCTCGGCTTTCTTTTTGAGCCAGCACTTTCTGCACATAGCAATATACCTGTCGTTTCCGCCGAGGCAAACCTGTTCGCCCTTGAACACGATATTGCCGTGATCGTCCATACGCGCGTTGACGGTTGCCTTTGCGCCGCACTTGCACACGGATTTTATCTCGCTTATCGACTCTGCAATCTCAAACAAGCGCTTGCTTCCCGGGAACATATGCGTCGTAAAATCGGTCGCAAGCCCGAAGCACAGCACGGGAATATTGAAATCGATGACGATTTGTCCGAGTTCGTCCACTTGCTCGGGAGTGAGAAATTGACACTCGTCCACGATGATGACGTCAAATCCGCTGTACTTTTCCTTGTAGAGTTTATACAAATCCTCCGTCTGCGCCACTGCGATAGCCTCCGCCGACAATCCGATGCGCGAACGCGTAATTGTTGCGCCGTCACGGGTGTCCACGGTGGGTTTTACGAGCATGACTTTCATACCCCTCTCTTCATAGTTGAACTTTGTTATGAGTGCCTGCGCCGTCTTTGAACAGCCCATTGCCCCGAATTTGAAATAGAGTTTTGCCATTTGTATATCCTTTTGTATGACTTTTGTGCATTGTCAATCGCAATTTTGCAGAATCGCAACTATTTTGAACGATTAATTTCTATGCTTTTATTCCACCCTGTCCAGCACGATGGGACGTTTTTGCGGTTCTTCGTCGCCTATAACCGTAGAAGCGTAGAATTTTTCAAGTGCGGGTGCAAATCTTCTTTCTTCCGACGTATGCATAACCGCAATTTCTTCTCCCTCGCGCACGAAGTCACCCGTTTTCTTTTTGAGCACGATACCTGCGGAAAAGTCGATACTTTCCTCTTTGGTATTTCTGCCTGCGCCGAGGAGAAGACTTGATATTCCGTAGCCCTCGGTGTCAACATGCTGAATATAACCGCTCTTTTGCGATTTTACGCTCATAACGAACGGCGCTTTTGCAAACTTGTCGGGATTTTCGATGCACTCGACGTCGCCGCCTTGCGCTTTGACCATCTTTTTGAGCGTTTCGAGTGCGCTCCCGTCTTTGAGTGCGCCCTTTACGAGTCTTTCGCACTCTTCGACGCTACCTTTGCCTGCGAGATAGAGCATATTCGTTGCAAGAATCACGCAAATCTCGGTGAAATCCGCAGGGCCGTGACCGTTGAGCGTGTCGATTGCCTCTTTGACCTCGAGCGTATTGCCGATAGCGTCGCCCAAAGGTCTGTCCATATCGGTGATGAGCGCGAGCATCTTTTTGCCTGCTTGCTTGCCGATTTCAACCATAGTCTTTGCAAGCGTCCTGCTCTCCTCTATGGTCTTTGCAAACGCACCGCTTCCCGTCTTTACGTCAAGCACTATGCAATCGTCGTCTGCGGCGAGTTTTTTGCCCATAATGCTCGAAACGACGAGCGGCAAACTGTCAACCGTTGCGGTGACGTCGCGAAGTGCGTAAAGTTTCTTATCCGCAGGCGCAAGGTCTTTGTTTTGCCCCACGATGCAAACGCCTATATCGTTGACGTTTTTCAAAAATTCTTCTTCGGAAATATCGGTTTTGAAGCCGGGGATCGATTCGAGTTTGTCGATAGTTCCGCCCGTATGTCCCAAACCTCTGCCGCTCATTTTTGCGACTTTCACGCCCAAAGACGCAACCAACGGCGCAACCACTAGGCTCGTCTTATCTCCGACGCCGCCCGTTGAATGCTTGTCCACTCTCACGCCCTTTATCGACGAAAAGTCAAGGCGTTGTCCCGAATCGCGCACCGCAAAAGTGAGCGCGACCGTTTCGTCAAAACTCATACCGTTGAAAAAGATTGCCATCAGCAGCGCAGACGCCTGATAATCGGGGATATCGCCCTTTACGTAGCCGTCGATGAAAAAGTTGATTTCTTCTTTTGAAAGTTCTCCTCCGTCGCGTTTTTTGCGGATGATATCGTACATTCTCATATATATTCCTCCTGCGCGCAAGCGCACGCACAATTTATTTTGCTTATACATTATACAACATATATTAATAGAATAAAAGACCCAATTTTCAAGAAATCCGCAATACGAATCGTTTATCTAAAAGCGCGCATACGAAAAGAACGCCCTGCGGCGTTCTTTCGTGCTTGAATTATTTTTTATTCCGCTTTATCGTTATCGGCTTCGGCTTTATTTTCTTCGCCGCCGTCCGCTTCGGAATCTATCAATTGAATTTTCTTTTCTTGCTTTGCTGCTTTCTTTTCGAGGCGTTTTTGCTTTTTCTTTTCGCGTTTTGCGGCGAGTTTTGGCAATTTGCCTTTCTTCACGAGCACTTCGATTGTGACGACGATTGCAATCACCACTGCCACCACGCAACCTATCACGATACCTGCGATTTCAAGCGAACCGAGTTTTTTCTCGACAATCTTCATTTCGAGCTTGAACTCGATATAATCGTCTATGGAAAGGATGGATTTTTCATCGCTGAACGAGATTGCCTGATCTTGTTTTGCAAGGTTCAAAATGCGCTGCTCGTCCCAGATGTAGGAATATTTGTCAACGGGTTTTCCGCTTGCCATACCGGCCTTTCTGTCTGCGTGAGATTCAAAATATTTTGCATATCCGTTGTCCCACATTTCGAGCGTTGCGATGTAAGACTTGTATTTTTCGATTTTTTGTCCGCCCGCCTGCATATCCTGTTGCGGTTTTGCGTACCACTTTTCAAGCAAGGCTTTGTCCGCATTCATATCCACTTGGAAATCCACCTTGTAGACTCCGTCCTCGAACACGATTTTTGCGTTGTCGGCAATGACTTCTTGGCAAAAATCCATATTGTTGATTTCATGGATCGAATTGCTCAAAACGTTGAGTTTCAAATTGAACTCGTCTCTCGTCATGGGCTCGTCAAACACTTTTTCGCCCTCGGGGATGACGAACGTTGCATACGGGAAGGTTGCAATCGAGCAATTGCACTCGTATTGCGGGCCCATACCGTTGTAGAAATAGAAGTTGCCTTCACCGTCGGAATATGCCACTTTGAGGAAGCCTGCGGCATAGTTCATGATGGTGTTTATCAAGGGGCTGCTCGATTGAACTTCGGTTGCAAGTTGATAGTACCATTTCTCGCCGTTGCGGATGTTGATTGCGTGCATAAGCACCGCACCCATGCTGATTCCCGCGTCGCTCTCTTGCACCACCAATGAAATCGGCGTTTCGATGCGGCTTCTGTTTGCGGTGTTGTAAAGAGCCATAACCGCGGCTTTGATTGCGTCTTGATCCTTGCTCTCGTCGTCATCGTCTTTTGCACTCTCGGCAAGACCTTTGTCGATGATCGCCTGATCCTCGGCGGAAATCAAGCTTGCCTTGTCGGGCCTGTCGCCAACGGGCATTTCGAATTCGGCAGGCGCTTCGTCTTTATCGCATGCGGCAAAAGCCAACAGACACGTCGCCATCAACGCCACGATAAGCACGCTTTCAATGATACGTTTTTTCATAATCTACCCTTTTAGATTAAAGATTTTAAGTCTATCGATTAAATATATAAAATATACAAAATACATAGACATTACTTTATTATTTTACAGTTAGTATCGAATGTTGTCAAGCAAGAAAATGTTAATGCGGTTTGCATATTCGAGGCGTAATTATTAACGAAATGTGCTAATTCATAGACGAAACAAAAACAATCGTCCTCGAACTTGCAGAGCGGACTTTCTAACGCACACTCATTCAAGGCGTTCTTATAAGCGGAATGTGCTAATTCTCAGACGGAACACGAGCCGCAAGGCGGCGAGAAAAGCGAGCGTCGAAGCTCGCCGATTAGTACCGCCCGACTGCGCCGTTTGGATGCGTAGCTGGCGCACAAAGGACGGTGACATAATAAGTGAAATGTCCTTATCTATGCGAGCACCGAGTGTTGTCCCCCCGCTATGCGGTCGCCGTGGGTTCCCTCAAAGTATGCAGAGGGGGAACGGCGATAGGGAAAACACGTGAGGAAAGGGGAAATTGCATTTAAGAGTACACAACGATTACTCTTGCAGGAAAAAAAGCACCCCTCTCGACATTGCGAGATGGGTGCCTGACAAAGTTATTCGCCAAATAGCACAGTTTTATTTCTTTCTACGCTCGGCTTTGAGTTCTTTCTTTTCCTCTTTGAGTTCTTTTTTCTCTGCCTTATCCTCTTTATTTTGTGCGGTTATAGCCTTTCTGCGCTCCTTATCGCGCTCGATTGCCGCTTGAAGTTTGGGCAGTTTCCCTTTCTTAAAGAGGATTGCAAGCACGATTGCCACGATGATGATTGCGCCCACGACGCTGCTCACGAGAGCGATCGTAAACGTGAAGAAGTCAAACACGAATTCGCTTCCGTTTTGAGCGATATTTGCGTAATAATCGATGCTGTGATCGATCTTATCCTGTGTTGTTTTTGCGTTGCGCAATGTCACTTCGAGGCGTTTGTCTTGTGCGAGAAGGCTTGCAATTTCGTCGTTGTTCCAAACGTACACGAATTCGTTTGACGGTTCGGATTTGACGGGAACTTTCATACCGATAACCTTTACGACCATATTCCAGTCTTCATACGAACGGAACGCTCTGACGTAGCCGTTTTCCCACACTTCGAGTTCTGCGCGCCAACCGCTTATCGTGTTGCTTATCGTAAAAGATTTGACGCCGATATCGAGATCCATACGTGAATTTTTCTGGAAGTCCTCAAGGTGTTGTTTGTCGCCGTTTTCGCAGTCTATTGCAAACTTCACCGAGTACACGCCGTTTTCGCATTGAATTTCGCAATCTTTGAGCAAGTCCTCGTAGATGCGCATATTGTTGAGTTCGAGTTGACCGTCGCGGCAGTTTCTGTCCTCTCTGTACGCGTCGAAACCGTCGTATTCTTTGGGTTCGCTACCCTTGGGAATGATGAAACTCGCATACGGGAAAACGTTTGAGGAGCAATCCATTTGCGTTGCCGTGCCCATAATGTACGCATACATATATTTTTGACTGTCAAGCGTATAAGCAACTTGCAGATTGCCTGCAATCGGGCTCATAATCTTTGCAATGGTTTCAAAGCCTGCGACGTCGCCCTTTGCCGCTTGAGAAGCGAGTTGATAATACCACTTGCTTCCGCTTTGAAGAGTAAAACCGTTCATATACACTCTGCCTTGGGCGTTGCCGCCGAGCGAGCGTTGCACCATAAGCGAAGTGCCTTTCTTATTGCGTTCGTTGTTCAATCTCGAGTCGTTCGCCGTGTTGTAAAGAATCATAACTGCCTTTGCGATGGCCGCCTTATCCTTTGATGAGTCATCGTCGGCTTTTTGCGATTCTAATACGCCCTTTTCAAGCGCGGCGACTTGATCCTCATCGAAAAGCGACTCCGCATTCGGCTTTTTGACTATGCTCGCCACGTCCTTGAGAAACTCTCCCGTCGAAGGAACTTGCTCTTGCTCGTTGCACGCAACCATGAAAAACGCGCTCATGACAAGCACGGCAACTATAAGCGATATACAAACGATTTTTTTCATTTTCTTTATCCCCACAAACAATTACGATCTTTGATATGACGTTACAATCACAAACGTGAATCGTTTCGCTCGATTGTCCTAACGTTTTGATCTTCTTCTATCGAATACGTTCTGTACGATTTGCAATAATTTTAATATAAAAAGAGGCGATAAGTCAATCTGAAACTCACCGCCGCAACCTTAATATTATCTAAAGAATTATACTCGTGATAAAAAGTGCCATTAATATCAACAATTAATTCAAGACTTCCCCCTTCTTCACGTGTTTCCCCCACCACCGTTCCCCCTTAAAAGGGAACCCACGGCGTCCGCTCTGCGTGGGGCAACACTCGGCACTCACATAGATAGGGACAGTCCTCACATTTTGCCACTGCGCTTTGTGCGCCAGGCGTGGCCATCAACACGGCGCAGTCGCTTGTACTATTCGTCAAGTTCGGCGCTCCCTTGGCTCGCCGCCTTGCGGCTCGTGTTCCGTCTGCGAATCTGCTCTTTTAATACCTCAAAGTACCGTTCAACGTATAGTTTTAACACGGTCATCGTTTTGTCGTACTCTTTTTGAGAGGTTGCCAAAAACGGATCGGGGACGGGTGCGTACTTGCCCGTTGCCGCCTCGGAGAGCGTAACGTACTTTTTGCGATACTTTCTCGGCGTGAGGAGTTTGTGCATATGCGACATACCGATGATGACGTCCGCTTTTTCAAATCTTTCCTTATCGGTTTTGAAGGACGGCTTGTGCGCAAGGATTTCGTTCTCGTCGAAGCCATCTCTTTTCAGAACGTCAACAGCCTTCGGAAATATGCTTTTACTGCGATTGAAAACCGCCGACGAACACACGTCGACTTTTCCTTTCAATTCCTCGTCGTTGTCAATCATTCTGCGGAGCATAAACTCGCAATAGGGGCTTCTGCAGACGTTTGACGAGCAGACGAACAATACGTTGTATTTTTGATTTTGCATATTTTTCTCCAAACGGTTTGTCGATTTCTATACGAAAAAGCGTATATTTTTCGATATTCTAATCGGCTGTTTTCAGTTTTTGATGATAAGCACGGGTATTGGCGGATCTTTTTTCCAATTGTAAAAGAAAGTTGCAAGCACCTGATATTTTTCATCGTCAAGCGTTTTTAGCCACGGGAGCAAAGCGTCCTTTTCCTCGTATCCGCTGTCGCCGCCGTAGTATACGCTCACCGTCATCAAACCGCCCCTTTTGAGCAATTCCAGTCCCGATTCTATCGCTTGTTTGGTGGACTCGAAATGCGTGAACACGCTATGGTCGCCCTTTGGCAAATATCCGAGATTAAACACTATGCAATCCACGCTCTCTTTCTCGAAATAATTTGCCATATTTGCGTGAGAATCGAGTATCAAACGCGCCGAAAGTCCTTTGCTTTCAAGCAATTCTCGCGTACTGTCAAGTGCCTCTCGTTGCACGTCAAATGCCGTGACAGAGCCGTCTTTTCCGACGAGTTCGCACAAAAAAGCAGTGTCGTAGCCGCGCCCCGCGGTCGCGTCGATGCAAACTCCGCCCTTTTTGACGTATGCGTTTATGGCGTTATGTACAAGTGTCAATGCGTTCATATCTACCTCGCTTCGATCATAACACATATGTCAATTTGAAGCAACCTCGCAAATTACGTTCGTAAGACCGCTTGTCAATTCTTTCGCTTTAGTCTTTTGCGCCTCCGTTGCAACGTATATCGTCATATTCTTACACCCCGAAAACACTGCCGACCCGAACGTAGCGTTCTCGTTTGAGACATACACCTTGCTCAACCCGGTGCAACCTTTCAACGCAAAATTCCCGAGATATTCGCCGCCGTAAGTCAACGATTCTATCATATTTATTCCGCAGAATCCTTTGTCGATTATATTGCCGCCGAGAACGGTAACGTTTTTCAGCGAATTAGGAACATACGCAATTGCAGTCGCGCCTACAGTTCCTGCTTGCAAGTCCTTTAGATACTCACTACACGACACATATTCTGTCGCATCTTGTGGATTCCCAAACAAATACGTAAATCCAACGGCGGCGTTTTCTGTCGAATCGTCATTATAAATTGTGCCGGAATCCGAAATATCGTTTTTATCGTTAAATTTTGTTACGTTAAACGACGCAAACGGAATCGTAAGATTCGTCAACGATTTACAATCGGTGAGCATACCCTTATACATAACGGTTATCGTGGACGGCAAAGACAACGTCACAAGATTGCTCATTCCGTCAAACGTGCCTTTTCCGAAACTTTCAACGCCCTCTTCGATAACGATCTCGATGACGGAAGTACGCACTCTGTCGAAAGCGGTTTTAGCAATCGAAAGGATCTTTTGTCCTGCCTCGGTTGCATGCACGACAATCGTGGTATCGTTTCCGTTATACGCTGTTAGAGCGCCGTTTTCAACTGTAAAATCTGACGGTAACACAACGACTTTTTCTTTCCATCTTGCCGTAAGCGTAATATCTCCGTGACTGCCCTTTTCGATTTGCGCAACCTTTATGTTGCCGCTATACCAGCCCTCGAACGTGTATCCTTCTTTCGTCGGCTCTAAAAGTACGAACGTTTCGGTTTCAACCGTGTACGAAGTCGGGTTTTTAACTTCCGCGCCGCCGTTAAAGTCGTAAGTTATAGTGTAAACGTGCGCAGTCCACTGCGCTGTCAGCGTAAACGATTTAAGCATTGAACTCTCAATTGTCTTGACTTGCTTGCCGTTCTCATCGAACCAACCTACGAAATCATAATAATTTCTATTTGCGTTCGGCAACGAATAATTATCGCTTTCAACCGTGTAGATATACGGATTTACCTCATTGCCGCCGTTTGAACCGAACGTGACGATATATTCGGTTGCACTCCACTTTGCCGTAAGTTTTATATCCGCATGACAACCTTTTTCGATTTGAGTTACTTTCAATTCACCGTTGAACCAACCGTCAAACGTATATCCTTCTTTCGTCGGCTCTGCAAGCACAAACGTTTCGGTTTCAACGGTGTACGAAGTCGGATTCTTTACTTGCGTGCCTCCGTTATAATCGTAAGTTATAGTGTAAGTGTGCGCAATCCATTCTGCTGTAAGCGTAAACGATTTGAGCATTGCGCTTTCAAGCTTTACGACTTTGTTTCCGTTTTCGTCAAACCAACCGACAAAATCGTAGTAATTTCTGTTTGCACTCGGCAGCGTATAATCTTCACTTTCAACCGTGTAGATATACGGATTTATCTTGTTGCCGCCTTTTGAATCAAAGGTTACGGTATA
>JBNMJA010000022.1:0-17491 GCA_050873585.1 Bacillota bacterium
CGCCTCGTTCGCTTTGGCTACAACTCGTCCACCGGACGGGTTGCTTAACGCGTCGCGCCCATATCGTCGTTCCCCCTCTGCACTCTGTTTGAGGGAACCCACGACGACCGCGTAGCGGGGGACAACACTGACGCGATTGACTTTGTAACAATCGCTAGTTCGTTGCTTGCAACGAACGGCAGACGGGCTCTCGACAATACAAATCGGCTGAAAGCCGTGTCACTGCGCTTTGTGCGCCAGGCGTGGCCAACAACACGGCGCAGTCGCTTGTACTGTTCGTCATGCTCGACGCTCGCTACGGTCGGCGCCCTGCGCCTCCAATTCCGTCTACGAAGTTGCAGATTGCGTTAATAAGTAAGCTTCGAATGAATTTCCGTTCGGGTTGTGGAAGATTTCTAATTTTTCCGCTTGCGCTGAAAGCGCGTATATTCTTTTTACCGCTTGCACCGCAGGCGCAATTGAAAAATTATCCTTGACAAAACGGGCGGACGGGATTATAGTTTGTTCATCAATACGGAGGCGGAATGAAATTTATGAATAACGTTTTTTGTAAATTTAATGTGATTTCTTCTGCTTTCGAGGCAGTTTCTTTTGCTAGCGCTTCTCGATTTTTCGAGGGCGGCTATTACTATTATTGCGATAATAGGTCAATTTGAGCAAAGGACGCCGAGCCGACTTTTCGGATATTCAAAAAAATACGAGCGATTCCTTTGCGGAGTCGCTTTTTTTGATAGGATATAAAAATCGGCGAAAAGTCATCGAAACGGCGTAAATCGGGACAAAATACAGCCGTTAGGGCGTGAAAGAGCAGATTTTTGACGAAAAATCGGATGTAATGATAAAAAACTTGTGGATTTATAATCATAATTGATTATAATGGATTCAAAGAGGTATCTATGCAGGACATTAAAGAATCGAGAAAGATTATCAACGAAGTGGACGAGCAAATGGCGCGTCTGTTTGAAAAACGAATGAGAGCGTGCGAGCAAATCGCCCTTTACAAAAAGGGAAACGGGCTCAGCGTGCGCGACAGCGAGAGGGAAGAACAGGTAATTTGCGAAGGCGCAAAAAGAATCGAGGATTCCGCACTCGTGCCGTACTATAAGGATTTTATCCGCTCGACTATAGATATATCTTGCAAGTATCAATCCTCCCTTATGAGAAAAATGCGAGTTGCGTACTGCGGAACGGAGGGCGCGTTTGCGCATATAGCCGCAAAAAAAATGTATCCCGAAGCCGAATACGTTGCGTTTTCGAACTTCCGCGAAGCATATGAGGCGACTCAAAACGGGGATTGCGATTGCTCGGTTTTGCCGCTCGAAAACAGTTATGCGGGCGAGGTCGGCGAAGTTATGGATTTGATTTTTTCGGGAGCGTTGCATATCAATCAGGTCGCGGACGTTGCCATTTGCCACAATCTCATAGCAAAAGACGGCATGAAAATCGAGGATATAAAGACCGTGCTAAGCCATCCGCAGGCGCTTGCGCAATGCGATAATTATATCAAGAAACACGGCTTTGAAACGAGAGCGTTCTCAAACACCGCCCTTGCCGCAAGGTTTGTTGCACAAACGCAGGATAACGGCTTGGCGGCGATTGCCTCCGACGAGACCGCAAGAATATTCGGACTGTCGGTGCTCAAGTTCGGCGTAAACGACAACGTCAACAATACCACTCGTTTTGCGGCGTTTTCAAGAGCGGAAAACGTGCCCGTATCCTTGAACAAGAGAGAGGACGAAAACTTCATTCTGGCATTCACCGTGCAGAATCAGTCGGGTGCGCTCGCAAGCGCGCTCAACATAATCGGCGCGCATAACTTCAATATGCGTACGCTCCGCTCACGCCCGATGAAAGATTTGCAGTGGAATTACTATTTCTACATAGAGGCGGAGGGGAATATCCACACCGAAAACGGAAGAGATATGCTTCAGGAACTCTCCGCGCTTTGCGCAAAACTTAAACTCGTGGGCAGTTATTTTGCAGACAACGTGAGGTGAGTATGGTTTTGACAGTTAACGCAGACGGAAAAGCCTACGACGTCGTGATTGAAAGAGGCGCGCTGGGCAAGGCGGCGCAATATCTGAATCTCGAAAGAAAAGTGCTGATAGTAACCGACGACGGCGTGCCCGAAAAGTATGCGCATAAGGTCGAAAGCGCGTGCGAAAAGTGCGTCAAGGTGTGCTTGAAACAAGGCGAGGCAAGCAAAAACTTCGATAATTTCAAACTGCTGTTGCACACTATGCTCCAAAACGGTTTTACGAGAAAGGATTGCGTGGTCGCAGTGGGCGGCGGAGTGGTGGGAGATATATCCGCTTTTGCGGCGTCCTGCTATATGAGAGGCGTTGAATTCTATAACGTGCCGACTACGCTTTTGTCGCAACTCGATTCGTCCATAGGCGGAAAGACGGCAATAGATTTCGAGGGCGTGAAGAATATCGTGGGAAGTTTTTATCAACCCTCAAAAGTGATAATCGATATCGACACGCTCGACACGCTCGACGAAAGACAACTCGGCGCAGGACTCGTCGAGGGAATTAAAATGGCGCTTACCTCGGATAAGGAACTGTTTGAAATCATCGAAAACAGCGCCGATTTGAAAGAGGATTTGCCGACCATCGTGCAAAAAGCGCTCGCTATAAAGAAAGACATCGTCGAAAAAGACCCGAAGGAAGAGGGACTTCGCAAAGTGCTCAATTTCGGACATACGATAGGACACGCTGTCGAAAGCGCAAGCAAGGGGAAACTTCTTCACGGAGAGTGCGTGGGAATAGGTATGTTGCCTATGTGCTCGAAGAGCGTGCGCACAATACTTGAAAAGGTGCTTGAAAAATATCATTTGCCGACTTCGGCAAAGTGCGATAAGGACGAACTTTTGAAATTTGTTTCGCACGACAAAAAGGCGGAAAAACAAACTATCCGCACGGTGGTTGTCGATGAGATCGGATCGTTCAAATTTGTCGATATGACGCCAAACGAAATTCTTGAAAGAGAGGAAAAACTATGAAAAATACGTTCGGACAAAACGTTGCACTCACCGTATTCGGCGAAAGCCACGGCGCAGGCGTGGGCGTGGTGCTTGACGGTCTTTGCGCCGGGATTGACGTGAACGAGGACGATATAAAAACCGCTCTCGCTTTGCGTGCGCCGTCTATGACTACAGACACGGCAAGAAGAGAAAAGGACGAATTCAAAATCCTTTCGGGCGTGTTTAACGGAAAGAGTACGGGCACTCCGATTTGTATATTCGTTCCCAACGAGAACACGGACAGCAAGGCTTACGAGTACGGCGTCGCAAGACCCTCTCACGCCGATTTTACGGCGTTTTGCAAGTTTGGCGGATATGAAGATTATAGAGGAGGCGGACACTTTTCGGGGCGAGTTACGGCAGGTATCGTCGCCGCAGGCGCAATCCTAAAAGGCGCACTGAAAGAGCTTGGAATTTCAATCGGAACGCATATTCTCGAATGTGCAAACGTGCGCGATAACGAGTTTTACGATATACAAAACGAGGTTTTAAGCCTCGAATATGCAAAATTCCCCGTGCTGAACGCGAAAAAAGGGGAAGAGATGATTGCCCGTATCGAAGAGGCAAAAGCCAATCTCGACAGCGTCGGCGGAATCACGCAGACGGCAATCGCGGGTATGCCTTGCGGCGTGGGAGAACCTATGTTCGACAGCGTGGAAGGCTTGCTCTCGCACGCGTTGTTTGCTATCGGCGGGGTCAAAGGAATCGAGTTCGGAAAAGGGTTTGCGATGAGCAAAATGAACGGCTCGCAGGCTAACGACGCTTTCGTTCTCAAAGACGGAAAGGTCGCAACGGCAACCAACAACAACGGCGGCATAAACGGCGGCATCACCAACGGTATGCCCGTGCTTTTCAACTGCGCCGTCAAACCTACGCCGTCAATCGCCGCAAGACAACATACCGTTGACTTCGTAAACGGAAAAGAAACCGAAATCGAAATCAAGGGAAGGCACGACCCTGCAATCGTGAGAAGAATATGTCCCGTCATAAATAGCGTGAGCGCACTGGTCGTTTGCGACTTGCTTGCCACCAGATACGGCACGGACGTTTTCAAGAAGGGTATAAAATGAAATACGGACTTATCGGCGAAAAACTCGCGCACAGTTATTCGTGCGAAATTCACGCGCTCATTGCTCAGTACGATTATAAACTTCAACCGCTTGAGAAAAACGAGGTGGAAGAATTTTTGCGTGCGAGGGATTTTTGCGCGATAAACGTGACTATACCCTATAAGGAAACCGTTTTGCCCTATCTCGATTTCGTGTCAGACGAGGCAAAGGCGATAGGGGCGGTCAATACTATCGTCAATAAGGAAGGTAAACTCTTCGGATATAATACGGATTTTTACGGAATCAAGGCTCTTTGCAAAAAGGCGAATATAGAAGTCGAAGACAAAAACGTGCTCGTGCTCGGCACGGGCGGTACGGCAAAAACCGCGTGCGCGGTTATGAAAAGCCTCGGCGCAAAAAGCGTGGTGAAAGTTTCTCGCTCGAAAAAGGACGGGGCAATCGATTACGACGAGGCAAAGACGAGGACGGACACGCAAATCGTGTTCAACGCAACGCCCGTGGGAATGTACCCCTCCGACGATGACGCGCCTATCGATTTGAGTGCGTTCTCAAATCTCGAAGGCGTGCTTGACGCAATATATCATCCGCTTTGCACGAATCTGGTTTTGCAAGCGAGAGAGAGGTTGCAAGGCGCTTGGCGGATTGTATATGCTCGTTGCGCAGGCGGTGTATGCTTCAAGACTGTTCCTCGGAAAAAATATAGATGACGTGAAGGAAAACGAAATCGAAGAGGCATACGACATAATTCTTGCTCAAAAGCAAAACGCGGTGCTTGTCGGAATGCCGTCGTCGGGAAAATCCACGATCGGAAAACGTGTGGCAAGAGCGCTTTCAAGAGAGTTTGTGGATACGGACGAGGAAATCGTCAAAAGAATAAATATGCCGATCGCCGAGTTTTTCAAAGAGCACTCGGAGGGTGAGTTCAGAGCAATCGAGAGCGAAGTCATGAGAGAAGTTTCCAAGAAAAGCGCGGTCGTCATCGCTACGGGCGGAGGCGTCGTGCTTGCAAAAGACAACGTTTATGCGCTCAAACGCAACGGTAAAATAGTGTTTTTGGACAGAAAGCCCGAAAATCTCGTGGCTACGAAATCCAGGCCGCTTGCCTCGAACAAGGACGATTTGGCAAAACTTTACGAGAAACGTTACCCGATATATACGGCGTGCGCAGACCAAAGAATCGTCAACGACAAGAGCGTCGGGGAGATAGCAATGCAAATCGCAAAGGAGTTTCAACAATGAAGTTGCTCGTGATAAACGGCCCTAATATCAATATGCTCGGAATACGCGAAAAGCATATATACGGTAATCGCACTTTCGACGACCTTTTGAAGTGCATAGAGGCATACTGCGACGAGAAGGGCGTGGACGTTGAGTGCTTCCAGTCTAATCACGAGGGCGCGATTATAGACAAAATCCAAGAAGCGTATTTTGAAAAAATCGACGGAATCGTGATAAATCCTGCCGGCTATACGCATACGAGCGTTGCAATCGCCGACGCACTCAAAGGAGTGAATATTCCTTACGTCGAAGTGCATATCTCGAACGTTGACGAAAGAGAGGATTTCCGCAAGATAAGTTTTGTGAAAAACGCCGCGGTGAAAACGATTGCCGGCAAGGGATTCGAAGGATATTTGGAAGCGATTGACGTGCTGAAAGAATTAATAATGAATAATTAATAATTGCGGCGAAATAAAAAATAAGAAGTAAAAAATGAGAGTCAGGTTTGAAAAATCCGAAGCGAAGGGCAGAGTGGCTGCTCCGCCGTCGAAAAGCATTGCACACAGATTGCTGATCGCGTGCGCTTTGGCATGCGGACAAAGCGAAGTGACGGGTATATCCGAAAGCGAAGATATGTTCGCGACTTTGGATTGTATAAAGACGCTCGGAATCGCAGTCGAAAAAGACGGTGACGTCGTGAGGATAGACAGTTACGGCGCAAACGGAAACAGAATCTCGAAAGAATCGGGGAATGAAAAGGACGATTCTAAACGCATTTTCAATTGCCGAGAGAGCGGAAGCACGCTGAGGTTTTTTATTCCGATTGCAAGCGTGTTTTTTGAAAAAAGTACGTTTGAAGGCTCGCAAAGATTGCTCGAGCGCGGCGTTGGTATCTACGAAAAAACTCTCAAAGAACACGGCGTGAGCGTGAACGTCGGAAAAGAAGAAATAGACGTTTGCGGAAGGCTCGAGAGCGGCATGTATGCGCTTGAGGGAAACGTCAGCAGTCAATACGTTTCGGGACTTATGTTTGCGCTTCCGCTTCTTGACGGCGACAGCGAAATAAGAGTGAAAGAACCCGTCGAAAGCAGGGCGTATATCGATATGACGATTGCCGTGCTAAAAGAAGTCGGCGTGGATGTCGTAGAGAGAGAAAGAAACGTATTTTTTGTCAAAGGCAATCAAAAGTATCGCAGTGGAAAATACTGCGTGGAAGGGGATTGGTCAAACGCGGCAATGCTCCTTGCACTCGGCGAAATCGGCGGAAAAGTGAGCGTGTGCGGACTTGACGAAAACAGTGTGCAAGGGGATAAAATCTGCAAAGAGATTTTTCAAAAACTCGGCGAAAAAAATCCCGTCGTCGATCTTGCGAATTGTCCCGATTTGGCGCCGATTTGCTTTGTTGTGGCGGCGCTTAAAAACGGCGCGAAGTTCACGGGAACGAGGCGACTCAAAATCAAAGAAAGCGACAGAGCAGAGGCTATGGCGCAGGAACTCGAAAAGTTCGGAATCGACGTTGAAGTGTACGAAAACGATGTTGTGGTGCACAAAAACGAGATAAAAACGCCGCGTTGTGATATTTGCGGACACAACGACCATAGAATCGTTATGGCGTGCAGCGTGCTTTTGAGCAGGACGGGCGGATATATTAACGGCGCGGAAGCGGTGAAGAAAAGTTTTCCGAATTTCTTTGAAAAACTCGGTGAACTCGGAGTGAAATATGAGATTGAATAAAGATATGAAAATCCTTATCGTAGGACTCGGATTGATAGGCGGAAGTTACGCCGAGGCGTTGTCGAAAAAAGGCTACGAAGTCGGCGCGATAGACCAAAGAAAAGAGGCTATCGATTTTGCTATCGACAAGGGCTATATCGCAAGCGGAAGAGATTGCGCGGAGCAAGAGTACGTGGGAAGATTCGATATAGTCGTGTTTGCGCTCTATCCGCACGCGTTCGTTGAATGGGTGGAAAAATACCAAGGATTTTTTAAGAGCGGCGCGATAATTACCGACGTCACGGGCGTAAAGAGCAGCATAGTATATAAGGTGCAGGATATTCTCCGTAAAGACGTTGAATTTATAAGCGCGCACCCGATGGCGGGAAGAGAATGCTCGGGCGTGGAAAACGCAAAAGCGGAAATATTCGAGGGAGCGAACTATATCGTCGTTCCCACTCAAAAGAATACTCCCGAGGCAATCGAACTCTGCGAGGATTTGGGAAGGGAACTCGGATTCAAAAAGATATGCACGCTCACCTGCGAGCAACACGACGAGATGGTGGGATTTCTCTCGCATCTGACGCACTGCATAGCCGTGTCGCTGATGGTGTGCAAAAAGAGTGAGCATCTTGCCGACTATACGGGGGATTCCTTCAGAGATCTTACGCGTATTGCCAAGATCAACGACGAGATGTGGAGTGAATTGTTTTTGGCAAATAAGGACGAGATCGTCGAGCAAATGGAGTTGTTTGAAGAGCATTTCAATAAACTCAAGGGCTATATCCAAAACGACGAGAGAGATAAGATAAGAGAAATGATGCGCCTTTCGACCAAACGTCGCAAGGTTTTCGATAAATGCAACGAGGAGAATTGATATGAATCTGGAATTCAAAAGAAAACTGCCTACATTGCAAGAGATTAAGGCAATGTACCCAATAGACGAACAACTCGCCGCACGCAAAAAGGCTACCGACGACGCACTCAAAGCCATATTCGAGGGCAAAGACGGCAGGCTCGTGCTTGTGATAGGCCCTTGCTCTGCAGACAGAGAGGACGCCGTGCTTGACTATATCTCAAGGCTCAAGGGCGTGCAGGAAAAAGTGGCGGATAAGATTCTCATCGTGCCGCGCATTTACACCAACAAACCGCGCACTACCGGCGACGGATATAAGGGTATGCTCCATCAACCCGATCCCCACGCGGGCGAGAATATGCTCAAAGGACTTATTGCGATACGCAAACTGCATATAAAAGCGCTCCGTGAAACGGGATTCTCCTGCGCGGACGAGATGCTTTATCCCGAAAATCACCTCTATCTGTCCGACGTGCTCTCGTACGTCGCAGTCGGGGCAAGATCGGTGGAAAATCAGTTCCATCGCCTCACCGCAA
Organism: Bacillota bacterium; assembly: GCA_050873585.1. Taxonomy (GTDB): domain Bacteria; phylum Bacillota; class Clostridia; order Christensenellales; family CAG-917; genus CAG-475. Next base: position 8,419 of record JBNMJA010000022.1, read on the forward strand.
GCGGCCTTGATATCCCCGTGGGCATGAAAAACCCAACCAGCGGCGATTTGGCCGTTATGATGAACTCTATCCGTGCCGCACAGCATCCGCATACGTTCGTGTACTCGGGTTGGGAAGTCAACTCGAAGGGCAATCCGCTCGCTCACGCCATTCTCCGCGGCTCTGTGGACAAAAACGGGCAGACTATACCCAACTATCACTACGAGGACTTGAGGAAACTCGCGGATCTGTACTCGCAAAGCGGACTCGAAAATCACGCCGTCATCGTGGATACCAATCACTCAAACTCCGCAAAACGATTCTATGAACAGCCGCGTATCGCCAAAGAAGTGCTGCACAGTATGCGCCAATCCTCCGATATCAAGACTATCGTCAAGGGACTTATGATCGAGTCGTATATCGAAGAGGGCGCACAATCTCCCGACGGCGGCGTTTACGGAAAATCCATAACCGACCCGTGCCTTGGCTGGCAAGACACCGAAAAATTGATTTTTGAACTCGCAGAACAACTGTAAAGAATAAACGACCGAAAAAGCAAAAACTAAAATAAAACTAAACAAGCAAATATCCCGAGCGACCACGCTCGGGATATTTGCTTTGTAAGAAGATATTTAAGGGAGAAAATCACAATGCTTCGAGCATTGACAATTTGTTTTCGTCTTTGTGCTTTTATTAAATCATAGATTCCGATATAAGTCAACAAAAATATGAAAGAAATTTCATATTAATTTTTCAAAAAGATTTTGCCAAAACCAAGAAAAACACTTGTCAAACGCCTGCTTTTAGTGTAAGATAGCAAATGTTATCGATGAAACGGAGGCATAGCCCAGTTGGTTAGAGCGCTACGTTGACATCGTAGAGGTCATAAGTTCGAGTCTTATTGTCTCCACCAATCGATAGCAAACCCTACTAAACGGTAGGGTTTTTTCGTTGTTATAGACAATAAAACTCGAACTTGACGGTATAAAATACCGTCGCCACGCCAAAAGGCGCGGTTATTGTGCGGCTATGATGGAAGTCTCTCTACTACACACGATAGCCATCCGCACCTGTAGCACTTACAGGAGCGGATTTTTTTATCTAAAGTTTGTTTGTTAGATAATAAAACTTAAAAATGGCATATATTAATTCGAGAAATATTGCCAAAATGGCATATTGGTCAAGTGATTATATTGCCAAAAGAGTTAAGAAAAACTATTTGCAAAGTGCAAAATTTGCATATTGCTTTTAAACGTTGAGAATCATAAAACTATTCCGCATAACAAAAGTCTCGCTGTCAAGCGAGGCTTTTGTGTTTTTTCGGTTAACGTACAAATACTGTACGGCGATTATGCGGAAAGGATGACGCCTTTTTTCTTGCGGACAAGGCGTGCGATTGCTTTGAATACTTCCACCATCGGGATTATCGATATAGCAAGCGCGATCGCTATGCCGTATTCCGCGCCGTCGAGTTTGGCAAGTTCGAAGGCGTCGGCGAGAGGTTTCACTTCGACGACTAAAGTCGTGAGCAAGAGCGAGAGTACGCCCGCGCCCCAGAGCCACCAGTTTTGTTTCTTCATCTTGAAAATCGAGCCGTGCAACGAACGCATATTGAAGGCGTGGAAGATTTCAGCCATCGAGAGCGTCAAAAACGCCATAGACGAGCCGAGCGTTTCTGCGCTGTACAAGCCGTTTGCGATTGCTTCGGCGTGGTGCATTTTGGCAAGCACTTCCGTGCCGATAAAATATGACGCAATCGTGATTGCGGTGATGAGTACGCCTTGATAACTTATCGCAAAGCCCATACCGTTTGCGAATATGCCGTCTTTGCTGTTGCGCGGAGGACGGCTCATAACGTCGCTTTCGGGAGATTCCATGCCCAAAGACAGCGCGGGGAAGCAGTCGGTTATGAGGTTTATCCACAAAAGATGCGCCGGTTTGAAGATCGTGAAGCCTGCAAGCGTTGCGATGAATATCGACAGCACTTCCGAAAGGTTGGAAGCAAGAAGGAATTGTATGGATTTGCGAATGTTGTCGTAGATGCGTCTGCCTTCGCCGACTGCGGATACGATCGTTGCGAAGTTGTCGTCGGTGAGAATCATATCCGCAACGTTTTTGGTGACGTCCGTGCCCGTGATGCCCATGCCTACGCCGATGTCCGCGTTCTTGATCGACGGTGCGTCGTTGACGCCGTCGCCCGTCATTGCGGTGATATAGCCTTTTGCACGCCACGCGTTGACGATTCTCGTCTTGTGCTCGGGTTGAACGCGCGCGTATACGGAGTATTTTTCAACGTCGTTTGCAAAGTCTTCGTCGCTGATTTTGTCGAGTTCCGCTCCCGTGATCGCTTGCGACGGGTCGGTGATTATCCCAAGTTGCAGTGCGATTGCAACGGCGGTGTCTTTGTGGTCGCCCGTTATCATTATGGGGCGGATGCCTGCCTTTCTGCACTCGTCGATTGCGGGTTTGACTTCGGGACGGACGGGATCAATCATGCCCACGAGCCCGATGAAGCACATGTCCTTTTCGTCCTCTTCGGTGGTGTATTCGTCTTTTTGAGCGTCGAGAAGTTTTTGCGCAACCGCAAGCACTCGGAGCGCTCGGTCTGCCATTTGCTTGTTGGCGGCAAGAATTTGGTCGCGTTTTTCGTCGGTCATCTCTACGGATTTGCCGTTTTCAAGACAGAAAGAGCAACGCTTGACGATTTCGTCGGGCGCACCCTTGGTGTATTGCACGATATTGCCGTTTTCGCTCTCGTGTATCGTCGTCATCATCTTGCGCATGGAGTCGAAGGGGATTTCACCGACGCGCGGATAGAGTTTCTTTTGTTCGTCCTTGTTTTGCTCGAGAGAGGTTGCGTAGTTGACGAGGGCGCACTCGGTGGGTTCGCCCACCGCTTCGCCTTTTTCTTCGTCGTATTCGGCGTCGGAGCAGAGCGACATTGCGTTTGCAAGCAACTTTTCGTCGTCGCCGTAGTGGTCCACGACGGTCATCTTGTTTTGGGTGAGCGTGCCCGTCTTGTCCGAGCATATGATTTGCGTGCAACCGAGCGTTTCAACCGCGGTGAGTTTGCGGATGATTGCGTTGCGCTTGGACATGTTGGTTACGCCTATGGAAAGGACTATCGTCACGACGGTGGCAAGACCTTCGGGAATCGCCGCAACCGCAAGCGATACCGCTATCATAAACGTGTTGAGTATCGTGGGCGCTACGTCCGCTTTGAGTGAACCGTCAACCGCCGCGCGTATTAGGCTCACAGCAAATATCACCACGCAGATGCCGATGACCAGATAGGTGAGAACTTTGCTGAGTTGAGAAAGTTTCTGCTGAAGGGGAGTTTTGCCGTCTTTGGCTTGGGTGAGGGCGTTGGCAATCTTGCCCATTTCGGTGTCCATGCCCGTTGCCACGACGATTGCCTTGCCTCTGCCGTAAACGACAGTGCTGCCCATAAACGCCATATTCTTTCTGTCGCCGAGAGATACCTCGCCGCTCGGTGCGTCTATGACGTCGCTCGTTTTCAGCACGGGAACGGATTCGCCCGTGAGAGCGGCTTCCTCTATTTTCATACTCGCGCATTCGGTTATTCTCGCATCGGCAGGAACGGCGTCGCCCGCTTCGAGCACTATTACGTCGCCGACCACCAAATCTTCGCTTTCTACGACGACTATTTTTCCGTCACGAACGACTTTCGACGTGGCGGCGGCTATCTTTTGAAGGGCGTCTATCGCCTTTTCCGCCTTGCTTTCCTGCGCTACGCCGAGAATTGCGTTGATCACGACAACCGCCATAATGATGATGACGTCGGAGGGGAACTCTTTGGTCGCGCTCGAGGCGTTGTTGACCGCAGTCAATACGCCCGATATGATTGCAGCAACGATGAGAATGAGCGTCATCGGCTCGATAAACTGCTTCAAAAAGCGCAGAATAATCGGTTCTTTCTTGCCTTCGGCAAGTTTGTTTTTGCCGTTCGCTTCAAGACGAGATTCCGCTTCTTGCGAGGTTATGCCGTCTACGTTCGATTTTGCGTCGGCACAAACGGAATCGATGCTTTCAAGATAGTGTTTCATAAATGCTCCTATATTAGTTTATAGAATATGTTGTATCCCTACGATATTTTTTATTTGCGCGCATCACAAATAAAAAAAGACTTATCCCGGTGGATAAGTCTCATCATTTCAAATAAAACCGGAGACAACGCTCGTGTTAGCGGCTTTATTGCACTTTCGGGGGAAAGTGCCGATTACTCCCTTATTTGAGTGCATTGTAACATATACTTTAAGACTCGTCAAATATTTTGATACGCGCTTTGCGTATTAAAAACGTTTTTAATAAAAAATCGTTCCGATAAAAAATCCGCCGATTTCGCGGCGGATAAGTCGTCGTCATTCGTGCGGATAAGTTTTGCTTTTTGACGATTATTTTGTTATCGGCGCTCGGCAAACTCGGCTTTCAACTCGAAGCAAGGGCGTTTGCGAACGTAGCCTATCATCGTAAGACGGTCGCCGTCGAGAGTGTAGGCAAGATGAACGCATGCGCCGCATTTTATCTCGGATTTGTACTCGATTTCGATTGATTTGAGCGTGTGCGAAGAGAGGTATTTTTCGCCGAGCACGTCTTCCATACAATCAAGGTATTTGGCGTTGTTCATATGCCCGTTGATATCCACCTGACTGTACGTGACGCGGAAGCGTTTTTCGTCTTTCTGCTCGCCGAGCGATACCCCGAAAGAGAGGGGGATTTCCTTGCCGGTGTTCACGCCCGGTACGACTACGCCGTAGTCTTCGGGGAATACCATTCTGCGTTTTTTGGCATCCATCAAAAGCCATACGGCACTTGCCTTTACGATGGCGTTTCCTTCCTCGTCACTCATTTCGTAATAGCGCGGGAAAAGCACTCGCATGGTGTTCCCGGGCCAACTTGTAAGCGTGACTTTTTCGTCGTAGCAGGGGAGTTTTTGGATCTCGAGCCGTACTCTGCAAATAACCCACAACGCACCTTTGTCGAGGGTTTTCGATCTGCCTGCGCCGAGTGCTTCGGTGTGCGCGATGGATATCTCCTGAATCCAACGCATAAGCACGGACGGGCGTAAATCTCTGAACATAGTCACGTCGTCGGCAAGGAGTTTTTTTGAAGTTGAATATACCAAATCAGACATTTATTTCACCGTTTTGTGAGGATAAAATGCGTTTTTGTGCAAATATTACTTGGTTGCCGCTTCGTATACGGTGTCTACGACTTCGCTTACGGTGCGCAATTTCATCCATACCTTGTCGGGAATCTTGATGCCGTAATCGCTCTCGAGCGTGCAGATGATATAGATATAGTTGAGGGATTCGTAGCCCTTTGAATTGATGGGAGTGTCGCCCGTAATTTCTTCGTCCTGAAGGGATGGGATGTACTGTTTGATAAGTCCCGCCAACTTGTTTTGAATCTCTTGTTTGCTTACTTGTGCCATATTTGCTCCTTTTATGCAAGTTGCATATATTTGCGATTTTTCGTTGCGATGATTAAAGTTCGTATCTCTTCACTTTGCCCGTGGACGTTCTGGGAAGCGCGCCGGGCATAACGATAAGTTGCGAGATTTGCAGATTGAAAGGTTTGCTCTTGTTGAACGCGGCAAGTTTTTCTTTGAGCGCGCTTACGTTCAAAAAACCGTCCTTGTTGCCTACGAAAAGGGTGACGATATCGTCTTTTAACGCAAGCGCGACGTCGTCGATTCCGAGTTCGAGCATAACGTCGTTTTCCCACTCGGGAAGATAAATTTTGTTGCCGTTTTCAAGCACGATTATATCCTTTTTGCGCCCCGTGATATAGAGGTTGTCCTCCTTGTCGAATTTTCCGAGGTCGCCCGTGTGGAAATATCCGTTCGATACGACCTCAGAGGTCGCTTGCGGATTTTTGTAATAGCCTTGCATAAAGCACTCGTCGCTCTTTATCAATATCTCGCCGTCGGAGGCAAGTTTTATCTCGTCGTCGGGACATACGGACATTGCAAACGGATTTTCCCCGCAACTTATCGCAACGCCGCTCGACGTTTCTGTGAGTCCGTAACCGAAACGCACTTCGATATGCTTTTCTTTTGCCGCTTCGAGCAATTGCTCGCTCGCAGGACCTGCGCCTACGAGTATCATCCTGAGTTTGTCGTTCAATGCGTCAAATCTGACGAGGAATTTGAGTATGGACGGAACGACGGAGATTATCGTAGGATTGAAATATTTGCAATCTTGCGCGATATAACGCATGCCTCTGCTCAACGAGATTTGCGCGCCCTGCGACATTGGCCAGAGCATTGCGCATACGAATCCGAAAACGTGAGTGAGGGGGAGCATACAAAGCAAGTTGTCGCTTTGTGTGCAAGGACATTTTTCTTGTCCGTTCCACGCGCTCGCGCAAAGAGACTTGGACGTAAGCACGACGGCTTTTGACGAGTGAGTCGTGCCCGACGTGAAGAAAAGGATTTTTCCTTCGCCGTCTGAAAGCGTGACGTCCGTGTCGGTTGCCGTTTTCAGCGCGCCTGCGTACGGAGCGGTCAAATCGTCGCACAATACTGCTTCGACGTCGGTTGCAAGAGTTTGCGACTGTATGGTTTTCGGTTCGCTCATCGGATCGAGCAAAACGGTCTGCTTGCGCGCGAGCACGCACGCGAACATATCAATAATCCATTTTGCCGACGGTGCTTGAAGTATGCCGATACATTTTGCGTCGAGCGCTTCGATTTCCGCTTTGCGCTTTTGGACTGCGGCATAAAGTTCGGCGTAAGTCATACGCACGATTTTGCCGTCGACGTCGTATGCCAAAGCGACGTCGTTTGCGTGCAAAGTTGCGTTGGTAGAGAGCATTTCGTCAAATGATTTGAATTTCATACGCGCCTCCGAATTAACATTTATTATATCACGCTCGTTTTGGATTGTGAATAGCAAATCGTCAAATTAATAAAAAATTATCGATTTTTTCGCAAATTATTTACATTTCAAAAAATAGTGCTATAATTAATATATCAAACAAAGAGTTTGAATAAAATTCGGAAAATCGACCAAAAGGAGAAAACCATGGCTAAAAACGACAAGATTTGTATCATCGGCGCAGGCCCTGCGGGACTCAGCGCGGCTGTACACCTTGAGAAGAACGGATACACCGACTACGCTATCCTCGAAAGAGAAGATCACGTTGGCGGCAAGTGCCATTCTCCCTATCACGACGGAAAGAGATTTGAAATGGGCGCAATTATGGGTTGCCCGACTTACTACGCAGTGCACGAACTCGAATTGTTCGGCGGCGTTGATCACGACGGTCCGAAACTCGAGCGTGCTTACCGAAAACAAAACGGCAAACCCTACGATCCGTTCAACCCCAAGAAGAACCCGCTTCTCATTCCGCACCTTTTGAGAATGAAATCTCAAGTCAAGAAACTCGGCACTTTGCTTGCAACCAAGTATAAAGGATATCAATATACAGGTCACAAGGGAGTTTCCGAAGGCAAATACGACGGATTCGACCCAGTAACGGGCGAGCACGTAGTCGGCGAAAACCCCAACCTCAAAGATCTCAGTATGAACTTCAAAGATTTCTGCAAGATGAACGGAGTTTCCCTTGCTCAAGAAATCTGGATCGGACCGTACACCGCATTCGGTTACGGCTTCTTCGACGAGATCCCTGCGGCATACGTCGTCAAATACCTTGACTTTGCAACCGCTATGTACTTCGTCAACAAGGATCTGTGGACCTGGAAAGACGGTACGCAATCCATCTACGAAGCAGTGAACGCAAAATTGCAACATCCTGCTCGCCTCAACGTCAATATCACCAAAGTCACCCGTGAAAACGGCAAGGTTCAAGTGTATATCGGCGAAGATATGGAGGAGTACGACAAGATCATCGTCACCGCTCCGCTTCAACATCTCCCCAACTACTTCGACGCAACCGAAGAAGAGAAGAAACTCTTTGCAAAGATCGACTACGAGCGTTACGACGTCACCGCAGTCACTTGCAAGAAGGGTACGTACTATCCCGATATGTCCGGTTATCTGTTCGACAACATGGTCCCCGAACGCCTCGGCCATCTCATGGTGTTCTACCATAGATGGGCAAACGAACCCAACCAAGTGCTCACCACTTACGTGCTTCGCAACTACAAGGGCAAAGAACTCAAGACCTATGAAGAAGCAAAGAAGATGGCTTGGGACGATATGAAACTTTGCGGCATCGATATCGATAAGTGCGTCTACGAGCGTAAATGGTATTACTTCCCGCACGTCTTTGAAAAAGACTACGCAGACGGTTGGTATGAGAAAGTCGAGAGTATGCAAGGCAACCTCAACACCTACTATGCAGGCGAGATCATGAGCTTCGGCGATATGGAAGAGACTGTGCAGTACTCCAAAGACCTCGTCGCCCGCTTCTTCTAAGACTGCGCTATTTGGCGAATAACTGTGTCAAAGCCCTTTTGCTCATCCGTCACGTACGATTTAGTACGCTGGGCGGATTCGCAAAAGGGTTTTTCCTTGTTCTTCATCCAAATAGCGCAGTCTTAGTAAGAAGGGGGGGCACTAAATTAATTCGAAGACGGAACACGAGCCGCAAGGCGGCGAGAATATGAGCGCCGAGCTTGATGGTTGTACCGTCCGGCTGCGCCGTGTTGTTGCGTAGCTGGCGCACAAAGGACGGTGACATAATGAGAGAAATGTCCATATCTATGCGAGAGCCGAGTGTTGCCCCACGCGGAGCGGACGTCGTGGGTTCCCTCAAATTTATGCAGAGGGGGAACGACGGTAGGGGAAACACGTGAGGAAGGGGGAAAGTTCTATTAAATTGTTAGTTTGTTTTACAAAACAATTCCCCAAAACAAGTTTGCAAAAAGTTACAAATTTGGCAAATAAAGTTGACATTGATTGCAGGATTTGTGGAAATTGTCAAGATTTTTGAAAAAATGCTTATACAAAAATTTTTATTTTTATGCATTATTAATGCGTTTTTGCATAAAATCAAGTAAAACTCGTATGAAAATCGGGGCGAAAATCGTGTCGGGAACAGGCGCGTCGGACGAAAATTCCGGGGCAGAAAAGCGAAAATCCGCTTGAGAACATATAATATATAC
>JBNMJA010000023.1:0-16414 GCA_050873585.1 Bacillota bacterium
AATTGCATTTAAGTTTTCCAACCCTCACCCCTTCAAATAAAGCATAAAAAAGAGCCATTCTCACAAAATGTCGCGTACGACAAGTACGCTCCTGTCTGTGAGAATGGCTCTGTCGCTGTTATTCGCGATTTGAGGCGCTTAGTGCAATATGGAAACGGCGTCCGTAATCGTCTTTTCCAACGCCTCGCGCCCGTACTTATCCACTTCGGCTTTATTCTTTTCGCCGTGAGTGAGACAACCTGCGCCGCCGATACAACCGCCGGTGCACGCCATACCCTCGATAAAGTTTGCGTCGGTGAGATTCTTGCTCTTTTTGAGGAGTGCGATACGGCACTCGTCGATGCCGTCGCAAGCGCAGGGCTTGAGTGCGAAATCGATATTCTGCTCGTTGAGAGATTGTTGCAAAGAATCGCTCAGACCTCCGCATCTTGCGAAGATTCTGCCGAAGTACGATGCGTTATCGAGCACGCCTTCTTCAAGCGAGGTGATTTCCATATCCTTGCTGTCGAAAAGCGCCTGCAATTCCTCGAACGTGAGGACGGAATCGACGTACGGTTTGACTTTCTCGTCGAGAATCTCTGCTTTTTTGGCGGTGCAAGGGCCGATAAACACGACTTTCGCGCCGGGCGTGGTATCCTTGATATACTTGGAAATCATAGCCATAGGCGAGAGGTTGTGCGAAATATACTCCACCATACCCGGGAAATTCTTTTTGATATAAGAGACGAACGCCGGGCAGCACGAACTTGTCAGGAATCCTTTTTCCGCGAGTTCTCTTGCCTCGGAGAGAAGCACCATATCCGCGCCGAGCGCCGCTTCGACGACGGTATGGAATCCGAGCACTTTAAGTCCCGTTATGACCTGACCGAGTTTTGCGTAGGTAAACTGACTCGAAATGGACGGCGCGACCACTGCGTAGAGTTTATATTTGGTGTTGTTTTCGCTCTTTTTGATGAGGTCGATGACGTCGAGAATGTAGGACTTATCCGAGATTGCGCCCCAAGGACACTGATACACGCACGCGCCGCATTCTATGCACTTTGAGTTGTCGATTTTTGCCGCGCGGCTTTCGTCCATAGATATTGCTTTGACCTTGCAAGCCATCTCGCAGGGACGTTTATGGTTGGTGATTGCGCTGTACGGGCAGACCTTTGCGCAAGCGCCGCACTCTTTGCATTTGGACTTATCGATATGAGCGACGTGTTGACTGTCAAAGGTAAGCGCGCCGAATTTACACACGTCTTCGCAACGGTGAGCAAGACATCCTCTGCAAGCGGCTGTAACTTCATAGCCGCCCATAGGGCACTCGTCGCAAGCGATATCGATGACTTCGATGACGTTCGGATTATCGGGATTTCCGCCCATAGCGAGTTTGACTCTCTCCCCGAGAATCGCGCGCTCTTTATACACGCAGCAACGCATAGTCGGCACTTTGCCGGGAACGATACGCTTTGGAATATCTATAGCGTTTTTATCGAGCGTACCCGCCCACGCCTCTCTTGCGACTTCGCGCAGAACTTTGTATTTGAGATGTTGAACTTTAGTATCGAAAATTCTCATTTTTCACCTTTTGCGCCGTTGCGCCTTGCGAATTATACACCAAAACGCACCGCATACCATCGATTTTGCTGTCTTTGCCGAAAAAATACTCGATTTTTACGACAAGGAATCAGAAGTACGAAACCTTCACTCTCTTGCCCATTTTGACGAGGCAGTCCGAAAGTTCGGTCACGAGGTTCATTTTTATGCTGAAATTTATGGGCAAATCGGGGTTTTGGTGGGCAGGATTTATGGCTCTTCCGACGAAGAAGTTAATATCCGTCGCTTCCTCGAACAGTAGTCTTGCCATAAGCGAGGCGCCGTCGCGTTTGAAACTCCATTGCTCGTAACTTTCGTTGTCTTTGAGATAGTCTTTTGCGTACGTGAGCACTTTATTCATCGTGATAACGCCTTCGGTGACGAGATCGACGCCCTCGATTTCGGAAATGGGAGGAACGTCGCTAGCCTCGAAGTCGAGCGTAGTGCGCACGCTTTTGCCGAGATATTTTGCGGCAATCGACGAAGTCGTGCCGCCGCAGACGATATGCTTGCCTTCTTTTGAGAAGAAGAGCGACATCATTCTGTCGCAATCGTCGCGATTTGACGGCGGACCGAATAGAATGTTCATCGGTTCGCGTTTTCTTATTCTGATCACGCACGCGGTAGCGTCGTCGCCGGGTTTTTCTCCGTAGAGTTTATTGCATTCGTCGACAAGTATCGTAGACAGCGTTTTTGCCGTGTATCCCACAAAACTTATGCTTTCCAAAAAGGATATTATATCCTCTCTCTTCCACCCGAAGTTGTAGGAAAGTCCCAGTCCTGCGTGCGGGCAACCGTCGCTCATAAGCACGAAAATATCGTTTTCGCACAAATCGACGGTGGATTTAAAAATCTTTTTCCCTCCGATAATCATTTCGGTTTTGGGAAAGTCGTAGTTTTGCCCGTCGCGAAGCAGAATCACGCCGGGGTTGTCGTATTGAATAATCTCTGCCTCTCTGTTGTCGACGAGATGCACGATAGTGAAAGTGGAATACGCCACTCCCCTCACCGAGCATATGGGCAGAGTTGCGGCGATGGTTTCCACGCAGTCCTCGAGCGTCAATCCTTCCGCCATCATAGTGGAAATGATTTTACTCGTGAGCGTTGACAGAATGCTTGCTTTCACACCGCTTCCGAGTCCGTCCGCAAGCACGACGACGGTAGATTCGTCGCTTTGCTGAACGACGTCGACGTGATCGCCGCACAACTGCTCGCCGACGTGATTTATGCTTTTATAGCCGATATCGGCGCAAAGGTCATTCATCTTTTATGGACTCCTTGAGTTTGGTGAGAGCGATCTTGGTTTCCGCCGCGGTTTCTCCAAGAAGCGACGCGATTTCCTGAACTATGCGCATCTGCTTGTCAACCACCTTGTCTGCGGTCTCGATAGTTTGCTTTGAGATACTCTCTTTCTTTTCTCTCTCTTTTTCCTCGTCGGTGATGTCGCGCATGATGCCGATATAGAGGTGATTGTCGGTATCGTACACCACGGTGAGTTCGACGTATCTTTTATATTCCGCAAGATAAACCCTACGATTGTGCACGTTAAACTTCTTTTTCTGCACTTCGTAGAAAACTTTGGGGTCCATAATGCGCACCACTTGCTCGCCGAGAACGTCGCTTGCGGAGCGTATGTTCATGATGCCCATTGCGGCTTCGTTTATCTGTTGCACCTCAAACGAATCGTTGAGCACGATGATGCCGTTAGGCGTATTGTTGACGATTCTGTCCGAGAATCCTTCCGCCTTCTTTTGAAGGTAGGGCAAGCACATAGACACTTCCGCTTTGCCTTGCAAAATGGCAATCGCTTTTTCTCTGCAGGTGTTGTAGCCGCAACTTCCGCAATTAAGTTCGTCGCGTTTTGAAAGTTTGCCCATCTGACGAAGCGTAGCGTTGATTTCGGACTCGCTCGGCATCTTGTTTTCGCGCTCGATGAGCGAGAAATATTTTCTCAAATCGTGATTGTCGGGCTGTGCGACCTCGAAATCCTTGTCGCCCGCGTACTGCGCAACGGCAAGGTATTCTCTGACGGGCGAGGGGTGATATTTTTCCATAACGGGACCGCCCACGCAACTGCCCACGCAAGAGGACATCTCGATAAAGGCGTGATGAATACTGCCGTTTTCTATATCCTTGAGCGCGGAAATACAATTCTCGATTCCGTCGATAGCCATATATTGATAGCCGGGAGCGTCGAGATTCATGGTTTTAAGCACGCCGCCCGTAGTCGGGAAGAATCTAGCCCTGCTTTCTCGTTGCGAATCCATCTCTTTTTCGAGGGTAATACCTTCGCTGCCGAGCCACTCGGTGAGTTCCTCGTAGGTGAGCACCGCGTCCACTATGCCATCGTAATGCGAAGCCTCGTCCTTTTTGGCAACGCACGGTCCTATAAACACGGTTTTTGCGCCGGGGTGACGTTTTTTGAGGTCTTGGCAGTGCGCCTGCATAGGCGAAAGCACGTCGGCAAGATACGGAAGTTCTTTGGGGAAATACTTTTGGATAAGCAAGTTGACCGAGTGGCAACAAGAGGAGATGACTATATCTCTCTTCTCTTCTCTCAAAAGTCTGTCGTACTCGTTTTTGACGACGGTAGCGCCCAGAGCGGTTTCCTCGACGTCGGCGAATCCTAGTTTTTTGAGCGCTCTGCGCATAGCGTTTATGCCCACGCCCTCATAGTTTGCGATAAAGGACGGAGCGAGAGAAACGTAGACGGGATAGGACTGCAAAAGCACTTTGACCTTTTCGGTTTCGTTGACGATTTCCTTTGCGTTTTGCGGACACACCACGAAGCAGTGACCGCACAAAATACACTCGTCGCCGATAATGTGCGCCTGATTGCCCGAGAAGCGAATGGCCTTGACGGGGCAATGGCGTATGCACTTATAGCAGTTTTTGCAGTTTGATTTTTTGAGAGTTAAACAATCCATATTTCCTCTTGGTTTTTCCTTTTAGATTATTCCTCGACGAGAGGAAGCACTTTCGTTTGGAAAAACTCTTTGAAGTTATCTCTTGTTATGCCGGGGTAGATATCGTCGTTCACCGCGACGGTAACGCCCGTGCGATTGCACGTTCCGAAACAAAAACTTCCCGAAAGCACTATTTGGCCTTCGAGATGTCTTTGTTCGATTTCTTGCCTTAGCATATCGACTATATCCTGCGCGCCCTTAAGATGGCAGGAACTGCCGACGCAGATTCTGATAATAATCATTTATTTCACCTTTGCGAGAATCTCTTTTTGGAAGAATTCGTCGGTGGTGTCGGGTGTGAGCGAGAAGAAAGCGTCGTCGACGGTGACGCAGACCCCTTGCTGGCACTTACCCATACAGAACGTGCCGCCGAGTTCGACCTTGTCTTTGAGATTGTTTTTTGCGATGAGATATTGAAGTTGTTCCACAACTTGTCTTGAGCCTTTGATATGGCAGGAACTGCCGATACACACTGTAACTTTCATAATTTTCCCTCTCCTTATTGAAATTCCGCGACGTCTATCCAGGACATAAGGAATTCTCTTTCTTTTTCGTGACCTTTGACCGATTGCGAAGCGGCGACGATAGGCATCCATTTTTGGACGTATCTCTTGTCGGTGCCGCTCTTTTGGCAGAACAGATTGAGATACTTCTCCGCGCCCTCGATATCTCCTGCGAGCCAGAACAGCATATACGTTCTTGCAACGTCCGCAGAAGCGTTGCCCTGAGTTGCGTGCGACCAATCGATAAAGTACGCCGTGCCGTCGTCTTTTATGATGATATTGGACGGGTTGAAATCGCCGTGGCAGAGTTTGTCGTGCTTTGGCATACCTTCGAGTCTCGTGTGCAACTCATATTTTATACTTTCGTCAAGATTAGTCAAGTTTATTTTCCTGTTCATCTTGTCGCGAAGTTTAGTAAGCAAGGGGCATTTTTTAGATTGAACCTCGATTTGCAAATCGACGAATTTTTCGAGATACTCGTCTTTCTTGTCGGGATTCTCTTCCATAAGTCTTGCAAGGGTTTTGCCTTGGATATACTCGGACACGATAGCCCACTTCCCGTCGATTTTGGTGACTTCGATGATTTTGGGCACGTTGAGACCGGTTTCTTCCACTCTTGCCTGGTTGAGGGCCTCGTTTAGCACGTCCACTTTGGAGAAATCGTCGTCGAACACTTTGACGCAGTATTCTCCGTCGCGGTAGACGGTTTTGTTTGTTCTTACGGCAATGATTCTGTCAAGATTCATATTCTCCTCCTTATTAAACCTCGGTGTGTTTGCCATAGTATGCGTTGAGATACATTTGCTTGATTTCGCTCATAAGCGGATATCTGGGGTTTGCGCCGGTGCATTGATCGTCGAATGCTTGCTCCACCATATCGTCGAGACGGTCGAGGAAGTCCTTTTCGTCGGGCACGTAGTCCTTGATAGTAGGCTTGATACCCACTCTTGCTTTGAGCTCGTCGATAGCCTTGATGAGATTGTTGAGTTTTTCCTTGTCGTTTTTGCCCTTGATTCCGAGATAGTCGGCAACTTCGGCGTATCTTTCGAGAGTGTGTGGGTAAGCGTATTGCGGGAACGTACCCATCTTGGAGGGCGTCTCGCTTGCGTTGAAGCGGAGCACTTCGTCAATCATGAGCGCGTTTGCGACGCCGTGAGGCAGATGATGGAACGCGCCGAGTTTGTGCGCCATAGAGTGGCATACGCCGAGGAACGCGTTTGCAAACGCCATACCCGCCATCGTAGCCGCGTTAGCCATCTTCTCTCTTGCGACCGGGTCGTTCGGACCGTTGTCGTAGGCTCTTGGCAAGAACTCGAATATCATCTTGAGCGAGCGCAGTGCGAGCGAATCGGTATAGTCGGTCGCAAGCATTGCCGCGTACGCTTCGAGTGCGTGCGTCACCGCGTCGATACCGCTCGCCGCCGTAAGACCCTTAGGAGCGGTCATATGGAAGTCCGCGTCGATAATAGCCATATTCGGCAAAAGTTCGTAGTCTGCAAGCGGATATTTCACGCCCGTTTTCTCGTCGGTGATGACGGCAAACGGAGTGACTTCCGAACCCGTACCCGCAGAGGTCGGGATTGCGATGAAATACGCCTTTTCGCCCATCTTGGGGAAGGTATAGACGCGCTTTCTGATATCCATAAAGCGCATAGCCATATCCATAAAGTCAACTTCGGGATGCTCGTACATAACCCACATAATCTTGCCTGCGTCCATTGCGCTGCCGCCGCCGAGCGCGATGATGCAGTCGGGTTTGAACGCCGCCATTTGCGCCGCGCCTTCTTTTGCGCAAGCGAGGGTCGGGTCGGGCGCGACGTCGAAGAACGTCGTGTGTTGGATTCCCATTTCGTCGAGTTTATTGGTGATGGGCTTTGTATAGCCGTTGTTGTACAAGAAACTATCGGTGACGATAAACGCCTTCTTTTTGCCCATAACGTGTTTGAGTTCGTCAAGAGCGACGGGCAGGCAACCCTTCTTCATATAGACCTTTTGAGGCACTCTGAACCAAAGCATATTTTCTCTCCTTTGCGCAACCGTTTTGACATTGATAAGGTGCTTGACTCCGACGTTTTCGGACACGGAGTTACCGCCCCAACTTCCGCAGCCGAGGGTGAGGGACGGTCTGAGTTTGAAGTTGTACAAGTCGCCGATGCCGCCCTGCGAAGACGGCGTATTGACGAGAATACGGCAAGTTTTCATTCTCGATGCAAACTCGTCGAGTTTTGCTCTTTGAGTTACCGCGTCGAGATAGATTGAAGACGTGTGACCGTATCCGCCGTCTGCGACCAGACGTTCTGCTTTGTCAAATGCTTCGTTTATATCTTTTGCTCTGTACATTGCAAGTACGGGCGAGAGTTTTTCGTGTGCGAATTCTTCGCTGAGGTCCACGCTTTCCACTTCACCGATAAGGATTTTCGTGGAAGCAGGCACGTCGAATCCTGCGAGTTTTGCAATCGTAACGGGCTTTTGTCCGACGATTTTTGCATTGAGCGCGCCGTTGATGAGAATGGTCTTTCTCACTTTTTCGGTCTGCTCGTCGTCGAGGAAGTAGCATCCCCTGTCCTTAAACTCTTTCTTTGCCTGCTCGTACACTTTGTCGAGCACGATGACGGACTGTTCGCTTGCGCAAATCATACCGTTATCGAAAGTTTTTGAATGGATAATTGAGTTGACCGCAAGAGTCACGTCCGCAGTATCGTCGATGATTGCAGGGGTATTGCCTGCGCCCACGCCGATAGCGGGTTTGCCGCTCGAATACGCGGCTTTGACCATACCCGGACCGCCCGTAGCGAGAATGACGTCAGCCTCTTTCATAATGAGGTTGGTCATTTCGAGGCTCGGAGAATCGATCCAATCGATGATGCCTTCGGGAGCGCCTGCGGCAACAGCGGCGTCAAGCACGACCTTTGCTGCGGCGATAGTGGATTTTTTCGCTCTGGGGTGAGGGCTGATGATGATACCGTTTCTCGTCTTGAGCGAAATGAGCGTCTTGAAAATAGCGGTAGACGTGGGGTTAGTGGTAGGAATAACCGCGGCGACGAGACCGATAGGCTCTGCGATTTTAATCGTGCCGAACGCCTTATCTTCTTCTATGATACCGCAGGTTTTGATATCCTTGTATGCGTTGTAGATATACTCCGAGGCATAGTGGTTTTTGATGACCTTATCCTCGACGATACCCATACCCGTTTCTTCAACCGCGAGTTTTGCAAGAGGTATCCTCATCTTGTTTGCGGCGACCGCCGCGGCAAAGAAGATTTTGTCCACTTGCTCTTGCGAATAGGTTGCAAATTCTCTTTGAGCCTTACGAACGCGCGCAATGGCTTCTTCGAGTCTTTCCACACTGTCGATAACGTTTCTTGCTTCCATGCTTGCTTCTCCTATATCTGTTATACAAATTTTTGAGTTATCTTTCGATTTTCACACCGTATTCTCTCGGAATATTCCCGTAAATTTCGATTCGATAACTATTTATCGATATAATTGTATCTAAACAAGCCTTGTGTGTCAAGCGTTTATCACGTTTATTTTACAAAATAAAAAGGATATTTTCAATATTAAAATATCACCGGGTATAAGTGAAAATTTTCCCTGAAAAACCGCCGAAAACGTCCCTTTCTCGACAGTATGTATAATAAGTATTGACAATACTATGGTATTTTGACTATAATATAAAAAAATAAGAGGATATTTCCGCTTGTTTTACAAGGAGGGGAGCAAAATGAAGAAGTTTTCACGATTAGCAATCATCGCGCTTTTTGCGCTACTCGTCGTTTCTTTGGTAGCGTGCAACACCACGCCGCCGCCGGACGCGCCCGGAACGGGAGGAATCGGAGATTTAAGCCAAGAAGAAGTTTTGGGCGGCGACAATATCGACAAGAATTTACAAGCCTATTCCAAGGACACCGAAACGAGAATCTACGAAGCCTACAAAGCAGGTTACGTTGAATACGCCACGTTCTACAACGACAATTTCGTTTACGACGGCGACAAACCGCTTTCCACCGACGTTCCGGCGCAAGGACAACTCGGCGCGACGACCAAAGCCGCTTTGGGTATGGTACGCGACATTCTTCGCGATTCGTACATTTCCGAAAAGGCAGTCAACAATCTTTGCGATTACGTGATCGAAAAAGCGCCCGAAATCAGACAAAAAGCGCAAGACACCCTTGACAAACTCAACGAGGGCGAAGAAGGAGAAGAGAAAGAGGGCTACTCTGCCGCCGCCGCAAACAATCTTGAGGCGATTTACACCAAAGAAAACGTGCAATACGTCGTCGACTTGTATTCGGACATTGTCAAACTCACGGGCGCAGAACCCATTGCGCGCATTCTTTTCGAGGGCGGATTGCTCGTTGCAAACGAGGTCGTCTCCAATCTCAAAGAAAATGTTTCGGCGCGCCAAGCGGAACTTGACGCATATTTGAAAGAGATCGGCATGTCCGCCGCCGATTTCGCAGAATACTGCGAGGCTTGCGAAGGCTACTATAACGGTGTATATAACCTTGAAACCAAACTTCGCAAAGAAAGACGCGTACCCTATGGAAGAGAAATTTCAGAGGCTTACGCAAAAGGTATAATAACTCAAGAGCAAGCGCTTGAGTATTACAACGAACTTATCGATATCAAAAACGAAGTCGAAGCGAAGCGTGACGAATATCAAAACGCAAGAGAAGATTTCGAGAACAAGTATCCTTCCCTGAAAAACTCCATCATCGACGAATCGGGCATCGGCAGAGGCACGCCTTATTCTTACTATTATAAGCCGATACAAAATGACAATGAAGATATAAATTATCTCACTGCGGTCTCAAACTTCATCTCCGACGACGAGGCGGTTGCCGCACTTATGCCCGACGCAATCAAATCGACGATGGCTCTTTTGCAAATCGCGCCGAGCATTGCCGAAATGTATCTGACCGCAAATGCGCTCGCGCTCGATATCATTGACGAGATCACCGACGAACTCGACAATTTCAACGCCAAAAAGCAAGATTATATCGACAATTTTGCCACCTACAAGGGCGCAATCGTCAAAATGTTGCAAAGTTACGAGCAAATCGACACCGATTGTCTCGTCGCACTTGCAGACAAGATGGTTGAATATTACGAGAAAGGCAAATTCGCCCTTCCCGACGATTCCGCAGGCGAAACGAGCCTTGTCATAGGCGCAATCGCCCCTGCGATCAACGCAATCAAAAATCAAGGCGTCGTAAGCCAAGTTTTCAAATGGTGCAGACTCGCAGTCGAAGCAACGACGGTAGAAGATCTCGATTCTTTCGACTACCCCACTTACACGAATAGTTACCAAGATATGTACGATTACGCAATCGTGTCCAACCACGATTACACCAACGACACCTACACCATCTACGTCAGAAAACTTCCCGAGAGAATGACTTACGACGAAGGGAGAAATGCGGGTTATTTCGATTCCGACTGGGCAATGGAAAAACCCGACAAGACGTTCAAGGGCAAGGACGAATTCGAGCAATGGCAAGAGAAGTATTCAAAACGCTACTGCGATTATTACAGCAATTATATTACCTACACCGAGGGCAACACGATGTACGTTCGCAAACTCTCAAAAGCCATGACTTCTTCCGAAATCGACGCATACGTTCGCAAACTCGGCTATTCTGACGAATACGAGTGGGCAAAAGCAAATCTGACCAAGAAGTTTGTCAAAAACGGCGAATACGACACGTGGCGCAATCAAAACAAGAATCTCTTGCACGGCGATTACGACAGTTATTACGATTTCGTCGAATATAGCAATTCAGATGACGGTTCTTCCACCGTTTATATCGCAATGCTTCCCTACACGATGACGAAAGAAGAATCGAAAGAGTTCATTCTCCAATACGGCGACGATTCAGTCGACGCATTCTTCGCGTATTTCAACAAGAGCACGACTCAAACCTACACGTTCAACAACTACACCGAATTTTACGAGTGGATGACCTCCAACAATTACGTTTACGACGAGTATCTTAGCTTGTACGATTACGTCGAGTACACAGACTCTTCCACCTCCACAGTTTATATCTACGTTCTGCCCGAGCGCATGACTTCGAGCGAGATATCGGGAACGAGATATACCGACAACACGTGGATCAAGAGAAACGCAACCAAATCGTTCGTCTTGTGGAAAGGATACGCCGAATGGAAACAGAGCAATTCCGATTTGTATGAAAACGTGCAAAAATACAATTATTTGACGTCAAGTTCGGGTTATTACGATTCTTACGATGCCGTCTATTACGTCAAACTTCTCGACAAACCCATGTCGCACGACGAACTTGTTGCCGCCAACATGTACAACTGGGACAAAGAAGACGCAGACCTCGTCATTCCGAGATTCAAAGACTACCACAACTGGAAGACTTCCAACGGTTACATTTACGGTGAACACGAAGAGCATTACTACGTCAACGGACAGGAAGTCGATCAAGAAGAATACGATTTGGCACGTTATCGTATGATTGCAAAAGTCTTGCAAATCGTCTTGCGCATGACCAACGACAACAAGGCGGACTTTGAGCAGTTCGTCAAAGACTACGCAAAATATATGGACGACGCAACCGATGCAATAGATCCTTGCTATATCGAATTCCCGACTGCAGAAGAAGTCACGTTCGACGAGTTCTACACCGAATTTGCAAAAATCGGAAATATCGACTCCAAGACCATGACGGCCGAGGAATTTGAAGAATATCTCGACAACTTCAACGATATTGCAATGAAATATTTGAATTACATTCTTCCCAAATTCTATCATTCTTGTGGTTTTTGGTATTAATTAGTTCATCTTTAATTTACAGGCAAAGGCTCGCAACGAGCCTTTGCCTAAAATTTTTACACGGCTGACAATGGACGATATCAGAGTTGAACACGTTTACAAGTCCTATTCTTCCCTCGAAGTTCTGCACGATGTTTCTTTGCAAGTGTCGGGCGGAAGTTTCGTATCCGTAATGGGCGAGAGCGGCAGCGGCAAGAGCACGCTTCTCAACGTTATGTGCGCAAACGCGCGCCCCGACAGCGGAAGCGTCTTTATCGGAGATACGGACTTGACCAAGGCAAGCGCAAAGTATCTTGCGCGCCTTAGATGCACGAAAATCGGGATAGTCTATCAGTTTTACAATCTGATTCCCACCCTCTCGGCGAGGGAGAATATAATGCTTCCCGTCTATTTGCGCAAAGAAAAGATACAGCCCTACCGCGACAAACTCGGCGAGTTGGCGCAAACTTTCCGAATCGAAGATTGCCTTGACAAACTTCCCGAGAATATGTCCGGCGGACAGCAGCAACGCGTCGCGATCGCACGCGCGCTGATATACTCTCCGCAAATACTTTTTCTCGACGAGCCCACGGGCAATCTCGATTCACGCAACACCGATCAGATTATGGAGATGCTCAAAACGCTCTCTCAAAGCGACGCCGTGACAATAGTGCAAGTCACGCACTCTCGCCACACCGCCGAGTACAGCGACAGAATCGTACACATTCAAGACGGCACGATAGTTGCAGATGAAGTATTATCTTAAAAACCTTCTCTACTCGTTAAAAAAGAATCCGATGCAACCGATAGTGATAATGCTTATCGTGGTTTTTGCGTCCTCGATTTTTTGCATAGCGATGGTTTTTAAGGACGTTTTTTTTGAGCACAATCTCTATCTTGCCAAGCAGAGCGTGGGCAATGCCGACCTGAGCATAACGATAAACGCAGACAGCGGCGCGATGTTTGCCTACAAAGACGACGTAGACGCGGTATTAGGCGACGACGGCAAGGCGTACGGCTATTTTTCGATGTTTTGCGACTATGACGGAAACGTGTATTCGTGTATGGCTTCCGACGTATCGACAATCAGTGAAATCAACCCGATAATTCTCAAAAAGAAAGGCAGAATCTCTCTTTACAACATCAACGAACTCGTCGTCGTCTCGAGCAAATTCGCAAGCGAGCACAATCTCGGCATCGGCGACGAAATCACGCTGACCATACTAGGCAACTCTCTCACGTTTTCAATCGAAGGCATAGCCAAAGACGAGGGCTTTTTCTCAAGCACGGATATGCTCGTCAATATGCAAGGTATCGTGCGTTATTTCCTTTACGAACTCAAACTTTTCGCAATGCCCGACACCGTTGAACTTTGCACGACCGTCCTTGTCAAGGCGAGCGACGGAGTCGATATAGACGCGCTCCGCGACAAACTTGCAACCGCCCCCTCGCTTTCCGCCCTCAACGTAGAGAGAGCAATCAACGACGAGCGCATACAAAACGTATCGAGGCTCGAATCAATGGTGACATTCATCACCGCTCTGTTGTCGATACTAGTGGGCGTAGCGCTGATATTTGCGGCGTTTTCCATATACGTTTCCAAGCGACTTCACAACGTTGCGCTTTTCAAGAGCATAGGCGCAAATTCGACAACGCTCGTGGGCTCGTTGCTTGCCGAAGGCGTTTTGTACGCAATCGTCGGCTCGGGCTTCGGCATAGGACTTGCCAAGATACTCGTTCTACGAATATGCACGGTTTTACAACTCGAGTTTATTCCGAAGATGACGCTTTCCACGTGCCTGTCGTCGGTGGGAATAAGCGCAGTTTGCGTTCTGCTTGCGATTCTCGTACCGTCTTTACGGCTTGCCAAAGAGAGCGTGGACGAACTGCTTCGTGGTCAAATCACCCAAAAGAAGCACGATATGCTGCCCGTTATACTTCTTTCTTTTGCCGGCGCGGTTGCAACCTCGCTATGCTTTGCGTTTCTTCCCAAAACCGACTATCTCGCGCTTGCGATAACAGACACCGTATTCGTCACCTCTCTGGTATTTTTTGCAACGCCCTATTTTTGCAATTTATTCGGCTTCGTATCCTCGAAACTCCTTGACAGAATGCCGAGACAAGGTTTTTCGAGCGTGGCGCTCAGGACGATACGGCGAAGCGACGGTTTCAAGAACATGAAGAGAATCCTCACGGTAAGCGCGCTGATTCTCACTTGCATAGGCACCATGCTCGACGCGCTCAACGTACAGGTAGAGTCCGTTTCGGACGTTCTCGATTTCGATTTTTCCGTAATTGCGCCTAGCAACGCCCGAATCGAAGATGACTTGCTCGCAACGAACGGCGTAAAAAAGGTCGCTCGTTGCTATTTCAAATTTTCCTCGGCGGCAGGCTACGTAGGCAACAACGTGCTTGCATTCGACGACGATCCCGGCAAATATCTTCGCCTCGAAGGCACGGGCTACGTTCCCCGCGGCAAACTCGAGGGCAATCAACTTTTAATAACCGAAGGCATAGCAAAAGCGTACGATTTGAAGGTCGGCGATTCGGTGAATTTCGTCGTCAACCACAAAGAGCGCGAATTTTTAGTCAGCCAGATCATAGACTTCCCGTTGCCGTTTTTGATCGTAAACGCAAAGTATTGCGAGCTCGATTGCTATCTCGTCGTCGTCGATGCCGAAGAAAACGCAAAAGACGCCGTTTACAAGCAGATTCAGACGTTATATTCTCAAAAGTTTTATCCCGTAGTCACAACGCAGTATTTTTTGTCGAGAGGTGTCGAAACCAAGTTTATTCAACTCGGATTTTCCTTCGTTTATATCATCTCGTCTTTCGTTGCCGTAGGCATACTCAACAGCGTCGTAGACAACGTAAGAAAAAGACGCAAAGAATACGAAATTCTTGCGTCTTTGGGTGCGACCAGGGGCAAAATCGCGGGTTTGATTGCCGCCGAACTTACCGCGTCCGTTTTTATATCCGCAATGATTATCACTGCGGCGTATTTCGCAATCACGCAGTTGATTTACGCCGCGTCGCTGACGTACTGCGTAGGATTGAAAATCATTTAATCGATTTTCCAGAGCCTGTTATCGCCGCGCTTGATTTTCCCGTTGCCGTTCTCGAATTTCTCGTTTGCCTCGAGCGATGCGGCGACTTCGTCGTAGTCGATATAGTAGTCGGTTTTGTAGTTTGCAAGCACTTCTTTGGCATACGTCGGCGTGATTGAAAATTCGCCGTTTCCGCTTATTTCAACCAGCGTACCTCCCCTTTGATCGCCGTAATCGTCGATTCTTTCAAAACTCACGCCCGACCACTTATCGTAATCGTTTGAGAGATTTCCGTGAGTCTTGTGCGTGGTGCGGTAGTTATGCGAATATCCCGAGTGTTGCCCGAACGTAAGGCGCACGCCCTCGTAATTCACCGAAAAATCGTTATCGTGATGATGGCACATAAATATCGCCGTCGTACTTGCAAGTTCTTTTACGACGGGGAAAATTCTCTCGTTTTCGGGCATATCCCCGTATTTAGAGGAATAGTTACCCTCGAAATAGTGTCCGTAAAAATAATCGGAAGTCGGATTGCCGTTATTCCACGCCTTCTGCCACGCCTCTTTGAATTCGGGGATTCCCACGTGGTTGAAAATCATGCTTTTCACGACGTTTTCTCCCCTATCTTTGCCGAGTTCTGCGTCCGAAATCGCGTTTATGGTGTCGCGATACCAATTCACCTGATTTGCCGTCGGCGTGTAGTTATAATTCTTATCCTCGTCGAAAGTGCAGTCGAAAAGGCAGAGCGTATACACGAGTTCTCCCGAATGTTTGCGCACGTTCACGAAGTGGTTTCCGTCGCCGTCCAGGCACTTTTCGTCGGTGTTTATAAGGCAATGCTTATATTTTTGCGACATATACGCAATGAGTTTTTCCTTCGAGCATTGTCCCGTTTTCGAATCGACTTCCGCCTTCGGATTATTCCATTGCATATCGCAATCGTGATTGCCGAACGTGAACGTCCAGGGCGTATTCAGCCTCTCGAAAATCTCCGCGTACTTATCGAAGTACGGCGTCGAAGGCTTCAAAAACAAGTCGTTCATCACGAGGTCTCCGTTGATTATGACGAAATCGGGCTTGGTAGTCCTCACGAAATCCTCTACGAACGCGTACGTCTTGTCGTTTCCGGGGCTTCCCACCGCCTTATACTTTTCGTACACGTCCACTTGCGGATCGGACAACACCATAATTTTCACGTCCCTGTCGTCGGGAACGTAAATCGTAGCGTATCCGTCACCGCTCTCGCTTGCCTTCACAAACGTAGCAGCCGTTGAATCCTTGTCGCACGCCGCCATAACGGCGCACGCCGAAATCAACGCAACGACCACGAGCAACATAGCAACTATTTTCTTGAATTTTCTCATACTTTTCCTTTTCCCGTTTTATTATTAAAATTTTTATTTTCCTTTAACCACAATCAAAAATTCTATCACTCTCTTTGCCGTTCGTTGAAGTTCCGCCCGTTTAAGACCTCCATTCTTGAGCGATTTGAGCGTAGAACCGTCGTATTTTCCGCGCACTCTCGAGCCGCCGGGC
>JBNMJA010000024.1:0-15955 GCA_050873585.1 Bacillota bacterium
AAACCGAGCGTACGAATTCTCCTCATAATATCCTCCTTTGCACACGGGTTGTATTATATATACAATTTACAGAACGATTTTATTGGGAATTTTATCTTATTTTTCATCGGTACACCGAAAACCGTAATCATAAAAACAAATTCTGTGTTTTCCACGACGATGATCGACGGTTATTTAGATTCTTTTATTTTGCCTAGTTGCGTGCTATACGATTCAAAGAACGTATGCTTTGCGTCGAGCAATGCGTCCATATCTTCCGCAACGTTTTCAAAGCGAGCGTTCATCGTATGTGTAAGGACGTAACCGACGTTTTTGAGTTTGCCTTTTTGCACCTTACAAAACTCGCGAACGGGCGCACACACCCCGAACACCCACATAGGCGAACATATCACCACGCTGTCGTATTTGCTCAAATCTACGTCGTTGATCGGCATACCCCACTTGTGCATTCCGAATCTTCCGCACCACAGGAAGCCTAAATCCCCGTCCGTTTTCTCGGTGGTCGTGATTTCGTATATATCCGCGCCGCGCTCGTCGGCAATTTGATAGGCAAGTTTTTTGGTATACCCCGTTCTTGAAAAATACACTACCGCACTCGACGGATTTTTGCCTACGTTTTGATATTCGCTCTCGTCAAACACGAAACGGTCTTGCTTGTATCTCACAAAGCATACGTATCCCGTGATCGCTTGCAGAATGCCGAACGAAAACCACAGCGACGACATAACGTTTGCTGGGAAAATGACAAACTGAATGACGATCCACGCCATAAGCGTTATGCCGAATATCCCGCCCATAATAATTCCGCATTTCTTGTTTACAAAAATCAAGCCTGCGGCAATCAAATTGGTCAAGCCGTTGACCACAGTAAGCATTATACCCGAAAACAAAAAATCTTGAAAAAGAACGTCGGCAAACGGCAGAACCTGAAAATACGGCAACATTTCTTGCATTCCCATAACGCTTCCGTCGGGCTTGATTATCATGCAAAGACCGCCTGCAAGCGCGCCTATTCCTATAAACAAAGTCCAAAACAACAGTATTGCTCTTGAAATTTTATATCTTTTGCTCATTTAATCCTTCTTTACGCATTTTTGCGCTTCAAAATCCGATGGGAAAAGCACGTTCATATCCGTCTGTTCGTGCGTGCCCATTCTAGTGACGTAGTCAACGGTTTTGATATAATGGAATCCGCACTTCTGTTGCACGCGTTTGCTTTGGTTGTTCCAAACAAAGTGACCGCACAACAAGAAATCGCAACCCAAAACGTCAAAGCAATATTTTATCACCGCATTGACCGCTTCGGGCATAATGCCTCTGCCCCAGTATGCTTTTGACAGCACAAAGCCTATCTCTCTGCCTTTGAGAGTTGCATATTCGGGATATTTGCTTTCGTCGTATTTTTCTATCCCGACAGAGCCTATCGCTTTGCCATCAAATTCTATGCAAAAAGTCTTTTTTTCGTTTATGAACAAGTCCAGGATTTGTTGAGATTTTTCAAGATTTTCGTGCGGTGCCCAACCTGCCATTTGACCGACTCCGTCCACAGAGCAGTAGTCGAAGAAATCTTGCAAATCGCGCTCCCGCCATTCTCTGAGCACGAGTCTATCGGTTTTCAAAACCACGCCAGAAATGTCTATATCGCAATTCATTTTGCATTAATCCTCGCTTTTATCCTCGTAGAACTTGCCCTCAAAAAAGTTTTTATTGCCGAGAGGAGTTGCGGTAAGTCTGAACATAACGCAACCGTCGGGGCAAACGATAGTCTTGACATATTTGTCCTCGCCGCCAACTTTTCGCAAATCGCCACCGCTCCTGACCGCTTCCATTATCGGATAGAGCATCGTCATTGTCTTGCTGCAAATGCCGTAACCTTGCGCGTTGACGGGACAACCGTAGGTACATTCGTATTTATCACCTATCTGCTCGCCGTTGCGGCAGTAGTATTCCGTCTTATCTCCCCTCAAAAAACCTATCGTTTCAATCTCGAACTTATACTCTTCGTCATACCATTTTTTCATATTTATTTTCTCTCTTCGCAGAATCTGCCAATCTCGTCTTCAAGAATCTTATACGCCTTTGACAGAAGATATCCGTCCGCGATTGCGTGATTCAGACGTATCGTAAGCGGCAAAACGATTCTGCCGTTTTCCTCGCGATACTTGCCCCAATTGACTATGGGCTGGAAGTATAAATGTCCGTCGGGAAGTTCCACGTTCATAGAATCGTAACTCACCCACGGCAAAAACGACGCGTCGAACCAGTTGGGATGATTTGCCATATCCAACGCGTATTCTCTTGTTTGTTTTGCACGTTCGATATCGTTTTTACATTCGTCATAAAACTTGTCGTATTCCTCGAAATACGTCGTATAAACGGGCGTGCACGTTTCGGTATCGTCGTGAAACACGTATTGCGTTGGATTGATTTTGTCATAACAAAAAAGTTCGCCGCTTTTCCAATCGTAAACCATTTTGTAGTCGTCACGCGAGTTGAGCGTTTTGCATACGAGATACAGAAAATTAATATAAAACTTACTCCTCGTATTTTTCGATACTCTCACCAGATCGGTGACGTCAATGCGCGCTGTCATTGAAATAGAACATTTGCAATCCTGCGAAAAGTGCCGATATACACCCTTTCTGTAATAGTTTTGCAGATTTATTTTTTTCTTTTCCATAGCATTAATTTTCTTTCTTATTGCCTTTGATTCTTTTCTTTTTCACGACATCCTCAAACGATTTGTGCGCCTTGCCTTGATAGAGGTTTATAAGCACGTACGCCGCAACGAATACTGCGATCGCGCCTGCCACCACGCCGTACATTGCACCTTGGCTCACCTTATCGCCAAAGAAATACAGGTTGCAGTCAACGCTGTCCTTGACCATCTCGACCACTTCGCTAGGGAAACCTTGCGCAGACATTTCCTCATACACACCTCTCAGTGCGTGGTTGCGCATAAGAGCCGTGCCGTAAGTGCCGGGGAGCAACGATATGAAGTTTTGCAGTCCTTTGCCGAACGATGAGATCGGCATATATGCGCCGCAAATGAAACCGTAGCCTGCCGAAACTATCGTACCGACGCCCGACGCTTGTCCTTGCGTTTTCAAAAATACGTTCACAACGCTTGACAACGCAGTACCGAACGCGGTTAAGAGAAATACGTCCGCAAGCAACAGGAACACGTCGCCCACCGACATATACCACCCTTGCACCGCAACGTATACGAGGCAAGCCGCGGTTGCAACGTACGTCACGATGAGAGTCGTAAGCAGAG
The DNA here is from genome assembly GCA_050873585.1 of Bacillota bacterium. Classification (GTDB taxonomy): domain Bacteria; phylum Bacillota; class Clostridia; order Christensenellales; family CAG-917; genus CAG-475. The sequence continues at coordinate 3,278 of JBNMJA010000024.1, forward strand.
AGCCGGAAAAATACGCCGCCGCTATCGTAGATTTTTTCGCGGGAGAAATGAGGAAGTCCTTTCTCGCTCCCGTAATTTTGTCGTTGACCATCAAAAGATTTGAACAGAACGCAACCGTAACGCAACTCACTGCCAAAAGCGACGTGACGAGTTCGCCCGCAACCATTCCGTTGATGAGTTTTTCGGAAACACTGATACCTTCGGGAAGCGCAGAAGCGAAAGAATCTCTATACACTTTTGCAAGGAACGTGACGTACAAGACTAGCAGGATCACAGGCGTGATAAGCGAAGTGAAAAACATTCCTTTGTCTTTGAAGAAGATTTTGATATTTCGTTTCGTGAGTGCAAAAAACGTTTTCATTGTGCGCCTCCTTCGAGTTTTTTGCCCGTGACGGCAAGAAACACGTCGTCCATTTTGCCCTTTGTGATTTCAAAATCCGAAAACAACTGCGGATTGTTCAAGATAAGGTCGCGTGCCTGAGCAGTATCCTTGACCGCAACTCTGATTGCATCTCGTATGGCTTCGCACGGTAGTCCCAGCGCCCTGACTGCACTTTCGTCGGCGTTGTATATGGTTACAAAATCGCCCGTATAAGCGTTTTTGAGTTCGAGAGGCGTGCCCTTGGCGGAAATCTTTCCGCTGTCGAGAATGACCACGTAGTCCGCGTCTGCGGCTTCTTCCATATAGTGCGTTGTCAAAAACACCGTCATATTCTCGTTTTTTCTGAGTGAAGTGACGACGCTCCACAGCGTTTTTCTCGCTTCGGGGTCGAGTCCCGTCGTCGGTTCGTCGAGTATGAGAATTTTAGGCTTGTGCAAAAGTGCGCGAGCAACGTCGACTCTTCTCTTTTGTCCGCCCGACAATTTGCCGAAAGTGCGACCGAGAATATCCTTAAAGCCCAACAACTCGGCAAGCTCGTTTATTCTGTCCTTTGCGGCTTTGCCCGTGATGCCGTAAAGACTTGCGCGTGACAAAAGGTTGTCCTTCACGCTGAGTTTTTCGTCAAGAACGGTGTTTTGAAACACGACGCCGAGTTCTTTTGCAATCTCTCGCATATCGTTGTCAACGTCCTTCCCGTCGATATAGACCTTACCCGAATCCTTTGCGAGCATACCGCACATTATGGATATGGTGGTTGATTTGCCTGCGCCGTTTACGCCCAAAAACGCAAACAATTCGCCTTCTTTCACACAAAGCGACAAATCGTTTACGGCGTGAACGTCCTGAAAACTCTTGTCCAAATTTTCGATTTCGATAATATTTTTCATGCTTTTATCCTCATTCTCCAAACATTTCAATCCGTTTATTTTCGGGTATTCCCGTTACGAAATTGACGGTTTTTCTAAGTTGCGGAGTAACTTCGTCAACCCAGTCTGCATCTTCGTGCAAAATCACGCTTCCCACACCGTGCGCAAGAAATACGGCGGTAAGCCTCGGTTGCATAGGCGGATTTGCTCCGTCCTGAACCAGTATATCGACTATTTGTTCTATATACGGCTCGATGACCGTAAGCGCTTGCTCTCTGATCGCCCATCTGACCGTGCGATGCATATTGCCCTCGTACTTTGATCTGAAGTCGCGCACTTTGGCTTGCATATACATAAAAAATCTCTCAAGCGCTCTATCGTCGTTTTCTCTTATGCCGTCCACAATCGCTTGAAAATCTTTCTTGTACGGCTCGAAAAAGTGCTCCAGAATATCCGAAAACAAATCGTCTTTGCTCTTGTAATAGTAGTAGAACAGCCCGACTTCGCATCCCACTCCGTCCGCGATATTGCGTATGCTCGTACCGTCAAATCCGTTTTCAAAAAACAACTTTGTGCCGACTTCGATCATTTTGCTTTTCGTGCCGCCGTCAAAACGTGATTTTCGTGCCATTATCAACCTCGCTATTCCTGAATTTCGCTCAATTATAGCATCTGTTACACTGCTCGTCAATCATTACTGAATATTGTATAAATAATTTTTTGATATTATCACCGTAATTAATACGCGCGCCTTTGCGAGCGCGCGTATTGTCTTAAAAACTTGTTTTTAACATATTTTATTTCCTAAGCGTCGGATACGCACCTTCCTGCATACTCCAAGGCCCGTCTTCGCTTATATCGAAGTCAAGAAGTTTGCCAAGCCCCGTAAATGTGCCTTCAGACAGGAATGTTCCGCTCGTCTTTCCCGTACCTATCAAATCTTTGGTGTTTTCATCGGTTATTTCGAATGTTGCGCCATTGAGTTTAAGACCGAGATTGTCGTCGGTCGCATAATAAAGGGTGTTGATCGACAACTCGGTTTTTTGTTCGTGTTTGCCGAACATATACCCCAAATAATTTGCGCCCTGCGTGCCGTTTTGCACGTCGATACCCACCACGACAAAGCAGTTGGCAATCTTTTTGGTCTGTGCGTTTCTGCCGATCATACCGCCGACGTAGAGCGTCACCTTTGAATCTTTGCTCAAATTCGTCGCCGTTGTGACGTTGATATTGCCTACGCCGTAAGACTTGTTGATTGCGCCGCTTCCCGATGTGGAAGAACTCGTTGAACTGCTCTTGCTTTGTGCGTTGCTTCCGACGATGCCTCCGATAGCAACGATGCCATTGGCTTTTTGCGCCGTGATATTGAAATTGACTGAGCAATGGCCGTTGAGGATATAGCCCTCGTTTCTTCCGACCATACCGCCGATGCACACTATTTGAGATATTGCGCCGCCGACGGTTGCGTTGACGGTTGCGTCCGCGACTTTGGTCGTTTGAATGCTTCCCGCGTTGTCGGCGCATACGCCTCCGAAATACGCCTCTTCGAGGCTCGTAAGGTTGCCGATCTTTATCGTCGCTTCGCACTTGGCGATCTCGCCGCCGTTGGTTGCGACAAGTCCTCCTATTCTCGCGAAAGATTTGCCGTTTGACGTTTCGGAATCATCGTGGCAATTCACCGTTTCAAGTTCCACGATCGCAGTGTTTTGTTCAAGCGAGGATGCGGAGTTGCTCGTTGCGCATACGCCGCCGAAAGTCAACGATTCGCACGCAAAATCAGCATAAACCACGACGTTGCACTTTCTTATCACGCCGGAGTCTTTGACCGAACTGCTTCCTTCGACCCTTGCTGCGATTGCGCCGAAATACACTGCTTTCATTCCCGATTCGAGCCAGGTTGCGCCGTCAGTAGAGTCTTCTCCGACCGTAAGTTTGTTTGTGATACGCACGTCGCAGTTCTCCACTCTACCGCCGAGCACGCTTGCGACGTAACCCATATAAACGACGCTTGCGTATTTGCCTTCCGTCTTATCGATCACAAGTTTTACGTTTTCAAAATCAACGTTTTCGATCGTGCCCGAAACGTATCCGAACACCGAAGCGTGATTTGCCGAGCCGAACGTACCGTTTGAAAATTTCACTTTTCCTTTCAACTGACTTTCGTTATCGTAAACGCCGCCGTCAATCTTGCCCGTAAATACGTGATTTTCATCAAAGAGCGGTTGGAATTTGTAGCCATCAAAAATAATGTCTTGCGTGAATCTGATGTCCGCATCGAGCAACTCTTCGATATCTTTTTCACTTGTAGTCGTGCCGTGAAGAACGTTGTACAACTTATTTTGATAATCGCCGACGTTGTTTATAGCGATTTGCTTCGTGAACTTTGCGTACATTTTGATCGTCGCAGGCGTGAAGTAATCCGAAACACCGCTCGCCGTGTAAAGAGTCGTATAATTTTTCACGTCGTCCGCTTTGAAAACGTAATCGACGTTTTCCGTCTTTTCCTCATCGTTTTCGGTGAACGTATGGACGTAATACCATTTGGAGAACTTATATCCCGAATCCACCGTAATGGAGTCGGAAACCGAATTCGCTTCTTCTTGCGTCAGACTTTCGCTGACGGGGTACGACCTTGTTGCAATCGTACCGTCGGTGCGGGAGTTGACGTATTCCACGGTAACTTCGGGAAGCGTAGATTTGAACATTGCGTAAATCTGCACGTTATTTCTGGGGATTTTCCATTTACTTTTGAGTTTCACGGTCTTTTCGGAAGAGGACGCCGTTTCGGTGAGTTGAACGGGCTTTCCCTCGTCGTTCATATAGAACCAGAACACGAACTCGTCGTTTTCCTTCGGCGTGGGGCAATCGAGATTTCCGTCGGAATCGTACGTTGCGGCAAACTTCGTACCCTCCGTAATGCTTGCGCCCGTATCGACGGTTTGCAATTCGTACGTATAATTCCCCTCCGCGTCCTTGGTTGCAACCAACTTTTTGTCCACGTTGGCAACGAGTTCGTAAACGTTGTTCGTGTAGATTGCTGTTATAGTCGTGTTTTTAGTTATAGGCGTCGTGCCAAAAACAAACTCGTTCTTGCCGTCTGCAGACCAATAACGGAACGTATATCCCGTCTTTATAGGCTTGACGGAAGTGCCGTCCGCATTCTTCGGTTCTTCGACGGACGAGCCCGATACGACGTTCTTGACCACGTTGTTCGGCAATCTGAAGTCGGGGCTGTTCACGTTGAACGTGACGGTATATTTTGCTTGTTCGTACTGGTTGTGTCCGTTGTCGTCGCCGTTCGGATCGGTGGTGTTGTCGCACGCAACGAAAGCCACGCAAAGAAGCGCGACCGAAAGAACGATGAGCAAGGTCATTAGCGTTTTTTTCATAGTCACCTTTGGTGCGCAGGCGCGCACGTTCGTAGTATGAATAAATTTTATGAACTTATTATACACGCATTATCCTCTTTTTTCAACTTTATTTTGCTCTCGGTATGCTTTTAAGCGTATTTGTTCCCGATTCTTGCGTTTTTTCGCTTATTTTTCGGTGATTTTCAATGTAAATTACGGAAAACACGTGCCGTTCTCATGCGTTTTTCGTTTGAAAAAATATAAAAAACGAGCGGAGAACGATATATTCTCCGCCCGAAAATCGTTATTCTATGCGCCCGAATCGTCCGTTCGCTTCGTTTTGCGCCTTTCCGTTCAGAACGTCTGTTAGAATTTTTCGAGGTATTTATTTATAAGCGCATCGACGTCCCCGTCGTCTTCGCCGGTCAAAGAGCGAAGCGAAGCAATTGTTGCGGAATCGTTTTCCGTAGTGAATATCTCAACGCCGTCAGTCGAAAATGCCGCCTTCACCCCGTCGGCAAAGCCGTTCGGTACGGTGTTTGCGACCACGCAAATCGTGATTCTATCCCCTTCTTTCGGCTGATATGCTTCTTTCAAGGCATCTGCTATGTTATATCCTCTTTTTTGCAGATTTAGGCATACAAGCGTATCGTTTTGCTTCTCTTGCACGAGAGTCGCCACTCTTTCAAAGTCCTCGGTTACGATGCCGTACTCGATGGTTTCATCCCCCGAAATTACGACGACTTTGACGTATGCGAGCGACGCTTTTCCTTGTCCGCCGTCGGGAATCGTCGCTCCTGCCCATATTGCAAGCACCGCCGCCACGAGCAAAAACATTGCGCACCACAACAGCCTGACCGCCGTCTGTTTGTCAAACGCACGAAGCGGAGCCTGTCCGTCGAGCAATCTGTTTATGGGCGCCATTTTTGCGCGCTGAAGGACGTCGGGGATATCTTGAGATTTCTGCTCGTTTTTAAGCTTGCTTTCAATATCTTTAATTCTCATCTTCGTCCTCCTTTTGTAGTTCTTTTTTGAGTTTTGAGAGCGCGTTGTTGTAAGTCCACACGACGGTTCCGAGCGGTTTGTCTATCATCTCGGCTATTTCTCTGTGTTTGAATCCCGACACGGCGTGAAGCGTCACGATTTGCCGCTCGTCTTCGTCGAGCACCCTGTTCATAAGATTGGTGACGGGCGACATTTCGTCGTCAATGGAGTACGTCCCGTAACGTGCGTCGTCATCGAAGGATTCTGTGGAATTTTCTCTCTTTTTGCGCGCAATTTCGTTGAGAGTGGCGTTCTTTGCGATGGTATACAACCAAGCGTATGCGTTTGACCCCGTCCGATAGTTTGCAATTGTCGTTCTAAGTCGGATATAGGCGGTTTGCATCATATCTTCCGCGGTTTGATAGTTGCGGCAAATTGACATAATGAACGCGAAAAGACCGCGTTTGGTGTCGTTGTAAATTTCCTCAAACGCGCTTTCGTCGCCTCGTTGAAGGCGGAGCATCAATTTGTCCAACTCTTGTTTGGTCATACGTATATTTTATCACACGCCCCGAAATATAACAACTCAATATTATTTTTCGGAAATTTTGTCCGTTTTGCCCGATATTTTTAATATTTGTGTCAAATATTTAGGATTCTTTAAGAAAAATTTATTGTGTTTTAACAATTTGAGTATATTATCTATACTGTAAAGCTATAAAAAACGCAATGCGATTTGTCCGAAAATCTACGTTTTGTCGGCAAATTCGTTTACAGAAGTCGTTCGGAGAGAGTATGCGCAATGGAAAAAGCGTCACGATAAGCTTGGCGATATGCCTTTTGATCACCGTGTTTTTGGCGGTGAGTCTTTGTGCGTGCGACATAACAACCGACTCTCCCAAAACGCCGCAAGCGCAAAAAGCCACTTCTTTCGTGTGCATAGACGTCAATCCGTCAATCGAACTCGTGCTCGATCAAAACAACTTCGTGATGAGTGCAACCGGCGCAAACAAAGACGGCAAAGCCCTGCTGTTTGAAGAAAACGGAATCGTGGACGCGGAATTGGACGTTGCGGTGAGCAATATCGCCTCTCTCGCCCTCAAATACGGCTACGTCGAGAACGGCTCGAACGTAAACGTGGAAGTGTCGTCAAGCACGGAGCAAAACGGAATATTCGAGCGCATCGGCGACAAGTTTTCCGCCGCTCTCAAAAAAGCAAATCCGCAAATCAACGTGACTTTCTCCACCTCTTGCGACTACGTGCTTCAGAGCGAACTCGAAAAACTTAAAGCCGCCAATCCGGATGCGAAAATTCAAAATCTCGACGTGGCAACCTATCGCGCCGTCAAAAAGGCTATGCAAAACGGCGTTTCACTCGAGGATGCAACGGATATGTCCTTTGACGCCCTGCTTGAAAAAATAACCGACGCACAATCGGATTTGACAAGCCAACTCGACGAGTCCTATCAATACGCCGTAAACCGCGCGCAATACGTCTTTGACAACGCAAAGCGCACTGCGGAAAATTCCGTCTACGTCAAATACTACTCGCAAAAACTTGTAAGCACGCTGACGACAAACCCGTTTGATGCAATATCGCTTGCAAAACAAACTTTGTACGCGACCAAATACTCTCTCGCGTCCGCAAGCAAGTTGGCTCTCGAATTTTACGGCGAGTGCACCTCTCTTGCAATCGAGAATCCGACCTACAAATTCTCCGCAAACGACCTTGACGAATTGTCCGCTCTTTTCGGAGATAAAACGGACCTTTTCAAAGAAAAGTTTACCGATTCAAACGGTTTCGTTGTGGTGAGCAAAGCCGACTTCGATAGTTTTGCAAACACCGTTTACAGAAACGCGGACGACTCCGCGCGCGCCTCTTTCGACCAAGCGTATGCAAAAGCAACCGAAACGCTCTCGGCATCTATCGTGTACGACGAAGAAAGCGTATCGCTTGCAAAGTCTACGATCTCATCGCTTGCCGACTCCGTGAAAACGTCGCTCGAACAAGCCAAAACTTTGTTGAGTTCCATCCCCTATTTGTCCGCCGATTTCGATCTCGACAAACTCGTTGAGGATTATATTCCATCTCAAGACGATTGCAAAGACTTGTCAACGCTCAAACAAGCGATTGCGGACTTCGGCAAAAAAGCCGACGACGCCTTTGCCGCAATGAACGTATCCGTCGAAGATGCCGCGGCAATCAAGGATATGCTTGCTCAATCCGATATCGTCAAACTCATCGACGACGCCCGCGCCACCCTCAACGAAGCGCTGGAGCAAGCAAAGACAGACGCAAGAAATTATCTTCTCTCCTTGAAATCTGCCCGCCTTGCGTAAACGCGGAACAATTACGTCTAAACATAAAACGACGGCTCTCTGCCGTCGTTTTTTATTCTTAATTCACTCACTGTTGGTCGATAATTTCTTTTATACGCGTTGGTATATTTTTCAACTCTACCTCGCCATAATTCTTATGTACCCCATCAGCATATTCGCACAAACAAAATCCGCAAAACAAATCTGTTTCAATGGCAAAAAATCTTATGTTTTTTCCCATATTAACCAAAAATATAAAGACGTTTTGACACATAGAATTTGGCGAATATGTGAATCCGTATACCAATGCAGGGTACTCGCCCACGTTGTCCGCAAATATCGCGGACATGCTTTCTAATGACAATATACTGGGGGCATATGGCATTGCCAGACATATTTTGACAAGAAAAGCGACCGCTTTTTCATCACAATCGATTCCAGGCACCATTCTTGCACCGCCGCCGTTTTTAATTTTTTTATAGATACGATCAAATTTGCTTCTCATAATCATCTCCTTTTCTTTATATTTTTAATTTTAAATGTTTGAAACATTTTTTGACGTTGAAAAAACATATGCGGAAAAGCCTTTCTTTCGTAACGTTTTACATAGTTAATTTGCACGGGTTTCCGACATTGACATTGCGTGAGAAAAACCGCAAGGCTTTTCGAATTTGTCCAAATAAAAAGCGACATTTTTATGCTCGATTTTTACAAAATATTTCTTGGTTGGCGGCGGTACGGTTTCTAAAGATTCGAAATATCGCTTTATTGATCCCGTTATATCAACGCCTCTTTGATTGTTGTATTTAGGCATATTACTATCACCCCCTACGTAAAATTAACACCTAAATTTATATTAATCCAAAATATGTGTGTCATTTTTTCTTAAAAATATACATCATATTAGTGCCTACCGAAACAATCATTTCCCCTTTCGTATTTGTTATTGCAGACATAGCCTTTCCCGATGTTATTGTTTTTCCGTCACAACATTCCAATATAATATACGAAAAAAAAGAAATTGCAGGGCTATCTTCTTCTCGTTGCCTCCACTCTATTTCTGTTTTTTGTCCTTTGTATACAAATTCGCCCATACAATGGATGCTCCATTCTGCCTTCGTTTCTTTTGAAAAAACAAATTTTGTATTGTTAAGGAACTTTTCACAAAACTTATTAAAGTAATCCGAACTAGATGGATAAATTAAGGCAATGCCGTCACCCAAATTAATATATTTGATGTCCGTCAATATCCATTCGCCAACCATTGATTCTTCAAATTCACTCAATTTCTTTCTGTGAGCTTTCTTATTACAACTAGCGAGTGCCGACGAAAGATAAAACATTGTTAATGTAAAGGCGATAACAAAAAGAACAAGAAAAATAATTTGAAAAATCCTAACCTTTTTTTCATCGTACTTATTATCGTTAACTCTTTTCATTTTTTTTGTTTCCTTTTTATTCTGTAATGATATTTGCAAACGGATCACTTTCTACTTTGACAAACTTATAAACTTTACCTTTAAGCACATCTGTGAAAGCGTCCTCATAAATTACAAATTTACGCGAAGAATCATCGTTTTCAAAAGCAAGAATATTATTGCTGACCGTCCACGTGCAATTCAATGCTATCCACCCCGTATCGCCACTAATCGATGTATTAAACCAACTCACAGTGCGCAACAAAACCATACCGTCTTCCAAAAAATGGAAAACGAGATCATTTGAAAGCGTATAGTGAATGCCATAATTCCCATTATACTTTTGCTCATTGTGAGATAGCCAATATCCTGCAACATCGTAATCATTGCTTTGTTCTTCTTGTTTTTCCTCTTTGTCGTTGCAAGCGCACAATGTAACGGTTATACAAGATAAAATCGCCACAATTAAAAAGAGTGCTACTAATTTCTTTTTCATAATGTTTCCTCAAAATTAAAAGCGCAAAACCTCGTCCTTTCTTTCCAATCTATATTCTTTTATCATCCTTTCCGAATCGATTTTGACAAGAGTTGCAACGCCGATAAATACGCACTTTCCTCTCGTCTTCGGACATCTCATAAAAACCAATCTTTTGGGGAATTTACACTTGTCTTTAACAAACTTTTCTCTATCCAAACAATATTCTGTAATCTTGTTGCCTTCAACGCTGTTTTTCCAATCCGAGTGCCACCCGTTATTCAAATATACGATCCACGCAATATAACCGGGCTTTCCATATTTATCCAAAGTGACACTAGATCTCATATAACTTTCGTATTGTGTTCCGAAAATCTTATTAATCATTCCGACATAATTGTCGCTTTCAAAAGTTTGACCTTGTTTTAATACGATTTCGCGCATTTTAATTCCCCCTGTTTGTGAAACAAATTGTAAATTAATACTATCATTCTGCCAGACCACTGTCATAATTGTTAGGTTGTGCCTAATTTTGCAGACATCCTGTTAAGTAGTGCCTAATATTGTTGATGAGGAAATGTTCAGCAACGATATGGACGAATTGAGCGAAAAAATCAGCAAAAGATTGAAAGAGGAAATCGAATTGTCGGGAAAATCGAAAAGCGATCTCGCAAAGGCGATCGGCGTTTCAAAACCGACGGTTTCTCAATACCTTTCGGGGCGGATTATGCCCTCTCTCGTCACGTTTGCAAAAATGTGCGCTTTTCTCGATTGTTCCGCAGACGATATTCTAAAACCGTAGATTGCTCTTCAAAAACAAGCAATCTATGCGGTTAAATCAAAAGCAAAGAGAGAGGCAATGCGCCTCTCTCTTTTTATATTCCCCCCGATACCGCGTTATTTCAACGATCTGAAATACACAATCTTCGTATCCTCTGCAAAGGGTTCTTGAAGGTCGGGATTCTGCGCGAGGATGTCGTCGGGCATTGCGGACAATGCGGCGCAGACGTCAAGCATCGTGTCGGACGGCGTTGCCACGTACACAGACAATGCGGAAGTGTTTTGCGCACGCTCCGTGGTGACGTTCACTGCCGAAATGTAGGTTGCCTCGAGCGGAGAGAATCCGCAGACCGCGATTGCCACGTCAAACGTGATATCAAACTCGCGCTCTCTGCGCACGACGGCGTCTATGCGCTGAATTCGGCATTCTACGCGCACTTCTTTGGAGAACGGAATCTCGCTTGCCGCAGAAATCGCAAACGGAAGTTCCGCACGCACGGAATTGAATCCGTTTTCGTCACGATAGATGATATCGGTGTTTGCCACACCCTCGACGATGAGGCTGTTTTCATCGTTGACGTAGGCGCGAGTAGTATAGCACCTTGCATAAGGCAAAGCGCACACTTCGATTGCGGCAGGCTTGTTATCCGACAACGTTGCGCTGCCGCCCACTCCTTTGATGAAGTATCCGCAACCGTCAAAGCACTCGTATTTTGCGGTTTTGCGCTCGATTTCCGTTTCGTTGGACAGCATAAACAAGTCGGAGATGATCTCGGTTTTCGAGCATCTGAACGCTTGGATTCTGATTTGAATCTCACCCTCCACGCGAATGGTATTGTCGTCCGTCACTCCCTGAAGCACGACTTTGGAAGATTTGGTCACGGCGCAGAGTTTGATCGCGTCGCCTTCGAGCACGCCGTCAAGGTTAAACTCTTCTTCGAGCGGAATCACGAAATCGTGTTGTTTGATTTGTCCGCCCTCGGCATACGTCACGGTTGCGTGAACGGCAAGAGAAGCGTTTGCTCCGCCCTCTGTTGCGAGCGATTTGAGCGGCACGACCGTCGTGGACAGTCCGAGCACCGACTCGATCTCACCTCCCACGTTCTTTTCGTCGTCAAACGGAACGACGACGGATTTTTGCGCAATGAACGTCGGAACGTAGATTTCTTTTTTCTGCACGTAGCAATCGTCTGCGCCCGTCAGAACCTCGATTTCGTCACGTTTGATTGCCGAAACCGTAACTTCGAGCACTGCCGTGAGCGTGAGCGTTTCGCTTGCCGCGGCGTCGGATTCGGAAATCACCACGTCGCTCCATGCGCTATCCCCCTCCGCAAACTCACCGTCCACTCTCGCCGTGAAATCGGCGTTGTAATCCACGCCCTTTGGCGTGCCTTCTTTATCGAGATACGCAAGGCGGAAATTCACTCTTCCGCTCACTTGCGCATAACCGTCTTGTGCGTCCACGCTTGAAGCCTTTGCGTCAACTGCAAGCGAGAGTATTCTTGCGACGTTGGACATATCGATATCCGTCGGCGAAAACTCAACCACACGCTCCGAGGTCGGCGCAACGTAAAATTTGCTGGCACTTATTTTTTCAAAATCGAACATAGCATTCCTCCGTTTCACCAAAAACATATTCCGCGCAAGTTTGATTTATGACGAATAAATCTCACAAAGTCGGCAATAATCCTGCTATGAGAGAAATAGGACAATCCATCGGCGAGGCAAAAGCGCGCGTCCAAAAAATAGTCGGCATACCCGTACTCATCAAAATCAACGGCGGACGAGGCAAATCCTCCCTCTGCCACGGCAAAGTCACCGCGCTGTTCCCCTCGATCTTCACCGTCGAATTGGACACAGGCGAAAAACGCACCTTCTCATACAGCGACGTGCACACCAAAAACGTGCTGTTTTTGAAAAACAAGGAAACAAATTGACGGTTAATCCGTGTCGAATAATCAATAACCAATATTTCCGGAATATCCCGTATCGTTATGGTATCTCATCTTACAACCAGTATTCGATTCGGGTGAGGGTGAAACCCTCCCAAAATTATTAATTATTGATTATTGATTATTAATTCATCAAAAACGCTCCTCATAAT
>JBNMJA010000025.1:0-15250 GCA_050873585.1 Bacillota bacterium
AGATTACAATTTTACAAGTCCGTGCAACATATGTGTTGCACGGCTTGGTTGCAAAAATAAGCTTGACGTTTGAGCGCAAGCGATACAACTCAAAATTTTGCCCTCGGAAGTCCGACGGCGCACGTGAGCAGATTGCCGGTGCGCCGACGGAAGCCGAAGGCAAAAATGTTTGCGCACTTGATACTGCGCAAACATAAAGGTCACGGAGGCTGAAATGAACGCACTCTTGAATTCTCTATTACATAACTGCGTAAAGCGTGAAGAAATGACTCCGAGCTGGCTTCCCGGGAAAGATGCCAACTATCACGATATAGCGATAGCAGAGAAGAAACTCGCAAGCAACGAGAATCGCAGATACATATATCAGAATTATTGCGCAACTTGCACTTGCAGGACAAATTGCAAAATAATCGGATATAAGCATTGGAAGAAGATAAACACGATAATAAATAGATTTCCGACTGGGGAAGTCGAGATAATTCGTTTCGACGAACCTTTGAAGTGCATAGATGAAAACGTCAATCAAGATAACGTCGGTGGAAGGAATTATATCGAGATAGACGGTATCTTGTTTCCGAAAGACGAAAACGCAAGCAATGCAAAGTTTTTAGAGAATATGTCGAACTCTGCGAGGCAGAGCGTTGACAAATATTGGGGCTTTGCAAAATCGAACGAGTGGGATTATTTCATTACGTTGACTTGCGATCCAAAGAAGGTGGATAGATTCGACGATGACAAAGTAAAGGAACTTTGGACGTATTGTCGCAAGAAGATTCAACGCTTTGATTGCAATGCAAAGATCTTACTTGTGTGGGAACGTCATAAAAAAGAAAACGAATATGGACAGAAGGCGTTGCACGCACACGGCTTCGTATCTATGCAAAGGGCATTCATGCTGCGACAAATGAAAGATAGGAACGGGAAGTGGATGTATTCGAATACCGGCGCAGCGTTGTTCGATTTTCCGTTTTGGGATTACGGACTTGCGACGTGTGCAATTTTACCGAAGGGAAAAGACGAGAACGGGAACGACATATCGCAAGGTGCGGTTGTAAGTTATCTTTCAAAGTATATGAGCAAGAGCGAGATAAGTGAAGTCGGGTATGGAAAGAAACGTTTTCATCATACAACAAATCTTGCGTTCAAAGAAAAGGAAATGACGTGCATGGACATTGACACGTTTGAAGAATCAATCGGGGATGACTTCGAGGTCTACAAGAAGGATGACAAGGGCAGAACATATTATAGAAGTAAATGACAGTAAAATTAATGTTTGACCCGCATATAAACTATTCGCAAAACACGAGCTTTACGCAGAGAAAGTGATAAAAACGCCTTTAAATAGTGGATTTTATAAATGCGCAATAAAATTTTGCAAAAACAATTTTGCGTTTCGATTGCGCATTTTGATTTGACCTATCGACCGTCAAATTGCGTCAATTCAAATTCTTAAGTCGAATTCTATAGATTATATTTGCCAATTCACCCGATATTACCGCTTTTATTTTCTATCGATTTTCGGCTAAAAATCCCGTAATATTACCGTCGATTTTGCCGTTTTCTTTGCCGATGATTATCCCTTGTTATTTCCTTGCGAAATCTCGTGATAATCACGTTGTTTTTACCGTCAAAATCCCACTAAGAGCAAACCGATTTAATCCGAAAATCCCGTCAAAAATTGAGGCATTCCAGCGTATGCAAAACGGCAAGATACGCGTGTTCGTAAGTCAAACCGCCTTGAACGTAGACGGTATACGGTTCTTTGATCGGCGAATCTGCGCTCAATTCGATTGACGAGCCTTGTACGAATGCGCCGGCGGCCATAATGACTTGGTTTTGGTAGCCCGGCATATCCCACGGCATCGGTTTTACGTTGCTGTCGATCGGCGAAATCTCCTGAATCGCGCCGCAAAAATCGATAAGTTTGTCTTCAGCGCCGAGTTTAATGCTCGTCACGATATCGTAAGGCTTCATATCGCCGCGCGGAAGCGTCTCAAAACCGAGTTTTGAGTATGTTTTTGCAAACAAAAGCGAGCCTTTGAGCGCATTTTTGACGGCGGACGGTGCAAGAAACAGCCCTTGATAATACGGCAAATAACCGTAAGCGTACGAACCTTCTTCCATACCGAGCGACGGCGCGGTCAAGCGGTAGGAAACTTGCTCGACGAGAGCGGATTTTCCTGCGATATATCCGCCTGTAGGCGCGATTCCGCCACCGATATTTTTGATAAGCGAGCCGGCAATCAAGTCAGCGCCGACGTCCGTAGGCTCGATTTTTTCGACGAATTCGCCGTAGCAATTATCGATCAATACGAGCGTTTCAGGGCTGATTTTTTTGACAAATTCGATGAGTTTTGCCACATTTTCGACGCTGATGGCTTGTCGAAGGCTGTATCCGCGGCTCCTGGCGGCAAAAACGGCTTTGATTTTCTCGGCTTTAAGCGCTTGTTCGATGGCTTCAAAATCGAATTCGGGCGTCAAATCAGGGTTGGTTTTCAAGTCGATTTTGTCAAATTTAACTCCGAAATCACGCAGCGAGCCCTTATTTTCGGCCAAAATAACGTCTGTAAGCGTATCGTAAGGCATTCCTGACACTGCCAAAAGTTTGTCGCCCGGGCGCAAAACGCCAAAAAGCATCAACGTTAGAGCGTGCGTTCCCGAAACGATATTGGGCGAAACGATTGCGCTTTCTGCGTGAAAAACGTCGGCGTAGAGTCTGCAAAGCGTATCTCTGCCGATATCGTCGTAGCCGTAACCGGTCGTTCCGAACATGTGGCGAGCCTGGATGGCTTGATTTTTATATGCGTCGAGCACCTTTTTCTGATTGTAAAGCGCAATATCGTCAAGACGAGCAAACTGATCTTTCAGCTCGGTTTCGCACTCGGCGACCAAATTTTTTGCCGTATTATTGTCCATAATTTTATGCCTTTTAGAGTAATTATTTTAGATTCTTATAGTGATTTTATAGATTTTTCACGACAGATCTGCGATTAATCTGCGGTTTTTTCTTGAATTTTTTGCGATATATACTCGATTGCGCCGTCGCTGTCGCTTATATCGAACCACTTGACAAAATCGTATTTTCTGAACCAAGTGAGTTGTCGTTTTGCGTAGTTTCGTGAATGTTGCTTGATTTTATCCTTGATTTCGGCGAGTTCGACATCATCGACGACGAATTTTCCGCCGATTTTCGTATAGTTGCAGTTTGCAAACTCTTTGTAGCCGATAGCCTGCATTGATTGATAGGAAAAATCTCCGACGCCGAGAACCTCGTCCACGAGACCTTGCTCGAACATTTTATCGACTCGGCGATTGATTCTTTCGTACAAAAGGCTACGCTCGGCGTTTAGCGCAACCATAATCACGTCGGGTTTTTCGCGCTCGTCTTTAGATTCCGACAGCGTTTTTCCCGTAGTCAGAACGATTTCAAGCGCTCGAATTACGCGTTTTGTATCGTTCTCGTGAAGTCTGTTAGCACTTTCGGGGTCTAGTTCGGCGAGTTTTTGATGCATTGCGTGCGCTCCGACTTCTTCGAGTTCGGCTTGCAGCTTTTCGCGCAACTTCTCGTTTTTATTCGTACCGGCAAAACTCATCGGATACAGCAGCGCCTCGAAATACAGCCCGGTGCCGCCCACGACGATTGGCAATTTCCCCTCGTTTTGCGCGTTCTCGATTTCGATTTTAGCCATACGAGCAAATTCGGCAACCGAAAATTCGTCGCACGGATCGACGACGTCGATGAGTTTATGCGGAATTCTATCTCGCACGCTCGAATCTTCTTTTGCCGTGCCGATATCCAGCGTTTTATATATTTGCATGCTGTCTGCAGAAATAATCACGCTGTCGAATTTTGACGCAAGTTTCACGGCGAGATCGGATTTACCCGAAGCCGTCGGACCTGCAATATAAATCGGCGGATACACTTTTTTCATACGTTTCATCGTTTGCTTTCAAGATGCGATTCACAATCGCGACCGTTGCGTATATATATTGATTATTTATATATTATCCTTATATATATTCCTTATATAGTAATGCAACCATGTTGCAAAGTCGGTCAAATTCTGCGCTCAGACGATTCGCTTAAAAAGTTTCTCGATATCCTTTGTGCTGAACGCAACGACCGCGGGTCTGCCGTGCGGACATTTAGTCGGAAGGTTTCCGTTTTCGTCGACGTAATATTTGATGACTCTCTCGATTTGCGCTCTCGAAAGCGATTGACCGCCTTTGATTGCTGCTTTACATGCCTGTTGACAGAGTTTGTCTTTCAGCAGACTTTGAAGAGTAAGTTCGTTTTCGCTTGTCATATTGGCAAACAAATCGGCGAAGAATTTCGAGAAATTGACTTGCGCCACGGGTTCGGGAACAGCGTCGATAAGATAAACGTTCCCGTTTTTGACGATATCGAATCCGAGTTTTTCGAGGTTCGGAAGAATTCTTTCGAAATATTCGCATTCTTCGCCCGTCATATTCAGTTTGAATGGAATCAGCAGCGGCTGTTTGTGTTCGACGTTGAAATTCTCGACGATTCTGTCGTACAGAATCCTCTCGTGAGCGGCGTGCTGATCGATAAGGTAAACAAGATCTCCGCGTTCACAGATAATGTAAGTATCGAAAATTTGCCCCACGATCTTACCGTCGAAAACCTCGTACGGCTCGTCGTTTTTGCTCTCGAATTGCGCGTCGTTTTCTTCAATATTCGTCGTTTCAACGTCCGAAGCAATCTCTATACCGAACTTTATATCGTTTGAACTATTCGCAAAATCTAAATCCAAAGGCTTGCTGAAATGAGATTCGTTAAGCGTCGAATCTTGTTTGTTCGGACTTTGGAACTCGAAGCCGAAATAGTTTTTCGGCACGGTTTTTCCGCTGAAAAGTTTTGACGTATCGATGCTCGTTTGAGCAAAAGTCGCGCGAGGTTTTTCTTCGGCAATCCTATCGACATTTGCCGCAAAATCCGTCTGTTTAGTATCGTTTTCGCCTTCACATTTCGACACGTCGAATCCAAAGGCAACGTTTTGCAAACTTGCGTTTATGGTATTTTGCACTGCATGATAAACCGCGCTGAAAACGGCGTGTTTATCTCGAAATCTTACTTCGGTTTTTGACGGATGAACGTTGACGTCAACGTCGTCGAACGGCATCAAAATATCCAGCACGAACATCGGATACGTTCTCTTCATCAAAAATTCGGAGTAAGCTTTTTCTGCGGCGGTTTGAACAGTTTGATCCTCAACCGCTCTTCCGTTGACGATAATGGTTTGATAGGTTCTGTTCGATTTGACAAAATCCACTTTTGACGTGAATCCCGCAACCTTAATGCTTCCCACCGTGTTATCCGCGATTTCGATAAGGTTATCTGCGGTTTTTGCTCCGTACACCGAATAAATAGCGTCAACGAGTGCGCCGCCCTCGTTAGTCAGAACTACCCCATTCTCGTCCGAAAGCGTAATTCTGACCGATGGATTTGCCAAAATCAGCATTCTGACCGTATCTTTTATGTAGTTGAGTTCGCTTGCGCCTTTTTTGAGAAATTTAAGACGAGCAGGCGTATTGAAAAACAGATTTTCGACGTTAATGATAGTACCCTCTGCTCTCGAATCCTCACCCTCAAAAGTCACTTTTCCGCCCGAAAGCATAATTTTCGATGCAGAATTTGCGTTTTTACTCATTGACGACATAGAAACTTCGCTCACCGACGATATGCTCGCAAGAGCCTCGCCTCTGAATCCGAGAGTCGAAAGCGAATCGAGATCTACGATATTTTTCAGTTTGCTCGTTGCGTGCGGCAAAAACGCTTTGCGCATATCCTCTTTTTCGATGCCGATACCGTTGTCGCTGACTTGAATCTTGCGGATTCCGCCGTCCTCAACGTATATCGACACTTCGCTTGCGCCTGCGTCGATTGAGTTTTCAACGAGTTCTTTGACGACCGAGGACGGCCTTTCGACCACTTCTCCTGCCGAAATCATATTGAAAACGTTGGGTTCAAGAACGTTAATTTTGCTCATATACACTCCAAACCACTCTAAAAAACGTGATTTTTTATAATTGTTTTATCCTTCCAGTTGTTTTTTGAGGTCGCAAAGCACCGTCAATGCTTGAAGCGGTGTCAGATTATCCACGTCAATATCTTTGATTTTCTGTTCGATTTTGCTTGCTTCGCCGTCAAACAAACTCACCTGCGCCGTGACGTTTTTCTTTGCCGAGTTCAAAAGCATTTCGTTGGTATCTCTGTTTTTCGAATCTTCTTCGAGAGAATGCATAATGCTCTTTGCGTGGTCGATCACGGCTTTCGTCACGCCTGCAAGAGATGCGACTTCGATACCGAAACTTTGAGATGCGCCTCCCCTTACGATTTTGTGCAGAAACACTATCGTGTCGTTTGCTCTGCTCACGAGCACTCTGTAATTTTTCACACCCTCGAGGTCCTCAAGTTCTGTCAGTTCGTGGAAGTGCGTTGCAAACAGAGTTTTCGCCTTAATGTTTTTGGTTATATATTCGAGCACCGCCCATGCAATCGACAAGCCGTCGAACGTAGACGTACCTCTTCCGATTTCGTCGAGAATGAGCAGACTTGACGAGGTTGCATAATTGAGAATTGTTGCGACTTCGATCATCTCCACCATAAACGTACTTTGTCCGCCGCTCAAGTCGTCGCTAGCTCCGATTCTCGTAAAAATGCGGTCTGTCAGGGCTATTTTTGCGGATTTTGCAGGCACGAAGCACCCGATATGCGCCATAAGCGTAATGATTGCCACTTGTCGCATATAGGTGGATTTACCCGCCATATTCGGACCGGTGATAATCATCGTGCGGTTGTCGGTATCGTCAAGCACGGTATCGTTGGGGACGTACGCTCCTCTTTCGAGCAGGGTTTCGACGACGGGGTGTCTGCCCTCTTCTATATCGATACACTTGATTTTCTTGTTGATTTCCGGCTTGACGTACTTGTTTGCCACCGATACGTTCGCAAGCGAAAGCAGACAATCGAGCGTACTTAGCGCTTGAGCGTCCGATTGAAGTTTTGCAAGGTTCTCGAAGCACAGATTTTTCAGTTCCGCAAAGATTTTATCCTCGAGCGCAGAAGCGTTTGATTCTGCGGAGAGGATTTTTTCTTCGAGTTGTTTAAGTTCGTCGGTTATGTATCTTTCTCCGTTCACGAGAGTTTGCTTACGCTCGTAGCGATACGGCACTTTATCGGTAAAAGATTTCGATACTTCGATATAGTATCCGAACACCCTGTTATATCCGACTTTAAGCGTACGGATTCCCGTTTCTTCTCTTTCTCTTGCTTCGAGCGCGGCGAGCCAATCTTTAGCGGAGGTTTTGATATCTCTCATTTGGTCGAGAGTTTCGTCGTAACCTTTTTTGACGAATCCGCCGTTTTTATAACTGTTCACGCCCTCTCTGTCGAGCGCGCTTTGCAGAGTTTGACACACTCCCTCCAGTGCATATAACGCCTTGTTGATTCCCTTGACCATAGCGCTCGTAGCGCCCGAAAGCAGTTGCTTGATTTGCGGAATAGCCTCGAGCGTATCGCTTATCGAGAGCAAATCTTTAGGCGAAGCGTTGCCGTATGCGAGTCTGCCGTTAAGTCTTTCGAGGTCGCGCACGGAATAGAACGATTCCCCGATTCTTTCGCGAAGCGCTTTTGAACTCATCAGATCTTCGAGAGCGTCGAGTCGTTTATTGATGGCGTCTGCGTCCTGAAGCGGCTGTTCGATCCAGCGTTTGAGCGTTCTTGCGCCCATAGCGGTAGCGGTTTTATCGAGAACGGACAACAGCGAGCCTTGTCTTTTGCCGTCCCTTGCTCTTTGCGTCAATTCGAGATTTCTTCTCGTAGCGTTATCGAGCATCATAAACGATTTATCGTGCAAAAACGCGATTTTCGTCAGTTGTCCGAGGCTTCTCTTTTGGGTTTGAGCGAGGTATTCGAGGAGACCGCCCGTCGCGCTAATCGCGCAGTTTTTGCCATCGAGTTCAAACACTTCGAGCGTGCTGACCTTAAAAGCGGACAGAATTTTTCTCGTAGCGGTCGAAACGTTGTAAGCAAAATCGTGATAGCAATGCGCGCGTTTATCGTTGGATATGAAATATTTGACCTTTTGGTACTTGCTCAAAAAGTCCTCGTTGCAGATGATTTCGCTCGGAGCGATACTTCCGAGGATATATGAAAGTCTTTCGAGATAGTCCTCTCCCGAGTACTCGTAAACTTCGAACTCACCCGTAGAAATATCTGTCCAGGCGATGCCGAACGCCGTCGGACTCGAGAAAATCGAGCAAAGATAGTTGGATTTTTTCTCGTCGAGGATATCCTCTTCCATAACCGTACCGCTCGACACCACTCTCACGACGTCCCTATCCACGAGTCCTTTCGAGGTAGCGGGGTCGCTCAATTGTTCGCATATAGCGACGCGGTATCCGTTTTCGATGAGTCTGCGAATATAGTTATCCACTGCGTGATACGGCACGCCGCACATAGGCGCGCGCTCTTCTAGGCCGCAATCTCTTCCCGTAAGGGTGAGATCGAGCACTCTCGAAGCGGTCACGGCGTCGTCGAAAAACATCTCGTAGAAGTCACCGAGGCGGAAGAAAAGCAGACAATCGGGATAATTGTCCTTGATTTGAAAATATCTTTTCATCATCGGCGATAATTTTTCTCTGTCGATATTCATACTTCCTCCTTATGTCCGAAGAGCGATGCGGATTTCGATTCGGTGATTCTTACGTCGAAGAACTTTCCTATGTCGTCTTTCGTTCCTTCGAACGTGACGAGCCTACCTCCGTCCTCTCTTCCGCAAACCATACCGTCGAGTTTAGGCGCGACGTCCTCGCACAGCACACGGTACACGTTCCCGATATACGTCTTTGAAATTTCCTTGGTTATGGCGTTTTGAAGTTTTATAAGCCTTGCGATACGCTCTTGCTTGACCGCATACGGAATCTGTTCCATTTTCGCTGCAGGCGTACCTTTTCTTGGCGAATATATGAATGTAAAAGCGTTAGAATAGCGCACTTTTCTGACGATTTCGAGGGTATCTTGAAAATCCTCTTCGGTTTCTGTGGGGAATCCCACCATAATATCTGTAGTAATTCCGATATCGGGCATACGCTCGCGCAGTTTGCGGATAATATCGAGATAATGCGCGCTATCGTAGCGTCTGTTCATATTTGCAAGCACCTTATCCGAGCCTGCCTGAATGGGCAGATGGAGATTGTGGCAGACGTGTTTTGACGAAGCCATAGCGTCGATGATATCGTCGTTGAGATCCTTGGGGTGCGAGGTCATAAATCGAATACGGAAATCCCCTTCGATTTTGTCTATTTCACGCAACAGATTTGCGAAATTGACGTTTTCGTCTTCGACGTCGTTGCCGTAGGAATTGACGTTTTGTCCTAGGAGCGTAATCTCTTTATACCCCTCGTCCACGCATTTTTTAACCTCGTCGAGCACGTTTTTCATATCGCGCGACACTTCTCTTCCTCTGACGTACGGCACGATGCAGTACGTGCAGAAGTTATTGCAGCCGTAAATGATATTGACCCAAGCGTTAGGAAAACTCGTGCGTGTCTGCGGCGTATTTTCGTCTATATCGAGATAATCGAGAGGTTGTTCGACGTCGAAACAGCGGTATTTTTTATCGCTGCGTTTTTTTATTTTTTCTCTTCCCTCGACCACTTTTTTGATCTCGTTTTCAAGCGCGGAGATATTGCGAGTGCCGAGCACTATATCGACGTAGGGAAATCTTTCCCTGATATTCTCTTTCACGCCGTCTTGTTGCGGCATACAGCCCACGACAGCGAGAATGAGGTTCGGATTACGTTTTTTCTCGGCTTTCGTCACGCCGATATTGCCGAGCGCGCGTCTTTCGGCGGTATCTCTGATACAGCAGGTATTAAAAACGATGACATCGGGATTCTCGTTTTCGGGACAATCGACATACCCCATTTTCTCGAGGATACCGGCGATTTTCTCGCTTTCGTGCACGTTCATCTGGCAACCGTATGTGTTGATTTTGTAGAATTTAGTCATTTGTGTCCTTATATAGCCGCGCCGGGCGCAGAGTGAGAGTGATATTCGGTTTTTTTGTCGTACGGCTACGTACGCA
Organism: Bacillota bacterium; assembly: GCA_050873585.1. Taxonomy (GTDB): domain Bacteria; phylum Bacillota; class Clostridia; order Christensenellales; family CAG-917; genus CAG-475. The sequence goes on from JBNMJA010000025.1 coordinate 10,113, forward strand.
TAATGCGCGTGCGCTCGCACGTATTCTAATCAAAAAATTATTATACTTAATTTCGGCGGATAAAACAATAATAAATTCGATGAAAAAATCCAAAAACGCAAAAATCCTCACACCCGAACAGAAAAAACGCCGAAATCGCAAGATTTTGACGGTGGTTTTTATATGCCTATTTACCCCGATTTTATGTTTTGGCATAGCAGTCGGAGCGTTCGCACTGTGGGCTCAAAACCAAAAACCCGATGCGAATCTATTGCCCACCGCCACCGCCGCACCCGTATTTTTCGATACGGACGGCAATCAATTGCCCTATGTCGAGGAAAATTATATAGATCCCGACGATATTCCTCAAAACTTAAAAAACGCTTTCGTCGCGCTCGAAGACAAGCGTTTTTATTCACACAAAGGCTACGACCCTATCCGCATCGCAGGTGCTTTTCTCAACAATATCAAGTCAAAATCTCTCAAAGAAGGCGCGTCCACCATAACCCAGCAACTTGTCAAAAACACGCACTTGACTCACGAAAAAACGGTAAGTCGCAAACTCAAGGAAATCGCAATCGCCTCTAATATCGAAAAGGAATATTCCAAAGACGAAATTCTTGCAATGTATCTATCCGTCATCTATTTCGGAGGCGGAGCGTACGGCGCAAAGCAAGCCGCGCGGCTCTATTTTGACAAGGATATTACGGAGTTGACGCTTTCCGAGTGCGCTTCTCTTGCAGGCACGGTCAAGAATCCTAAAAAATATTCCCCGTTTTCTGACGAGAGCGACTCTGTACAAAGGCGCAATCTGGTATTGAAAGTCATGCAAAAAGAGGGCTATATAGATTTAGACGCTTGCAGCAGAGCACAATCCGCCCCGCTCAACGTTGCAGAACGCGAAACAAGCAATCTAAACAAGCGAATTTACGATTTATATATCAAAAACGCAATTAGCGAAGCGTGCGAAAAACTCGATATAACCAAGTATGAACTCTCAAACAGCGCTCTCAAAATCTATCTCAACGTCGATTCCGCGCTGCAAACCAAAATAGCCGCAATCGGCGCTGACGAGAGTCTGTATTCAAACGATAAAATCAACGGCGCGATAATAGTTTTGGACAATAGCGCCCACGCCGTATCTGCTTACTGGTCGAACCTTCCCTACGACGTAAAACGTCAGGCAGGCTCTGTCCTCAAACCGCTTGCAGTCTACGCACCTGCCATAGATATGAACGCTTGCACCCTCGCAACTCCTATCGTTGACGAAAAGGTAACTTACGGCGACTTTTCGCCATCAAATTACGGCGGCAAGTATTACGGCGAAACGACGATAAGACAGGCAATCAAAAAATCAATGAACAGCGTCAGCGTAAAAACGATGAGTTATATCGGAGTCGATTCGAGCGTCGAATATCTATCGAAATTCGGTATATCAACCCTCGATTCCGACAAAAACTACGCCTTATCCCTCGGCGCATTGACGGACGGAGTAAGCGTAAAATCGATTGCCCAAGCATATTCGACCTTTGCAAATCAAGGCTATTACGCACCCTCGCATTTCATAAAATATATCGTCAAAGACGACAGAAAAATCGTCTATTTTCAATCGGAAATTTCGACTCGTGCAATCAAACCTTCCACTTGCGACCAAATCAATTCCGCTCTTTCGGACACGGTAAAAGACGGCACTGCAATCACTTTGTCGGCCCTTGATTTCGAAGTTTGCGCCAAAACGGGCACTGCGCAGCGTAGCGACGCACAAAACGGCGACGCATGGTGCGCAAGTTACAACGATGATTGCACGATCGTCGTATGGCACGGCTCGGACGACGGTATGAACGAAAAAGGCGGTGGATTTGCGACGATGCAGTGCCTCAAATCATGGCAAAGCACGTCAAAAATCAAGCCTATGCGAAAAAGCGTATCGAGAAGCAACGATTCAATCGTGCTCGACGTAGATTTGTACGCCACAAAGCGCAACAAACAAGTCACCATTGCAAGCGATTTCACCCCGATAGAATATCGAAAACCCGAGATTTTCTCTCTCGATTCAACCTACCCTATGTCCTCTTGTTTCGATTCCATATCACAGGACAAAATCGACTTTTCGATAAGCAAATCGCAAGGTGCAATCTCCGTTTCTATAAGCGCGGAAGAGATATATTCCTACAAAATCACTCGCATCGACCCCCTCGGCGAAACGTTGATTTCGATTATTGACGGAAAATCCGCATTAGGCGGAATATCGATAAGCGATACGCCGCCAATTCCCTACGGAGTTATCGTCTACAAAGTCGAGTGCTATATAACCGCCAATCCGACAATATCGGTTATTTTACAAAAAGAGATATATTTCGACGATTTTTCATAAAAAACGACAAAAAAAAAGACGAGCGAACTCGTCTTTCCTATTTTTATTGCAATTATCAAAGCACTTCGATACCTTCAACCGCTCTTGCAACCAAAGCGTCGATATCCATTGCTTTTTCCGCCTCTCTTACCTTTTCGAGTTTTGGGTGAATTACGGGATTTTTCGGAAGAAAAATGGTACAGCAGTCTTCAAACGGCTCGATTGAAGTCTCGTATGTTCCGATTTTCCTTGCGAGATTCATCGTTTCTTCCTTATCGAAGGCAACGAGCGGTCTGAAAATGGGGAGCGATGCGCAATCTTCCGTCGAAGTCATGCTCTCCACCGTCTGCGAAGCGACTTGACCGAGGCTTTCACCAGTGATAAGAGCCTTGCACTCGTTTTGCTTTGCCACGATAGATGCGATTCTCATCATAAATCTGCGCATAATCGTTATCATAAATTCTGCAGGGCAAACTCTATGAATTTCCATCTGAATCTCGGTGAACGGCACGACGAAAAGTTTGATATCCGTAGCGTATTTTTCGACTATATTGCGAAGTTCCACAACTTTTTCCTTTGCCTTTTCGGAGGTGTACGGCGGCGAGCAGAAATGGATGGCGCAAAGTTTCATTCCGCGTTTTGCCATCATATAAGCCGCAACCGGCGAATCGATACCGCCCGATAAGAGCATCAACCCTTTGCTCGAACAGCCAACGGGCAAACCGCCTGCGCCGGGAATAACTTCGCTATATACGAACGAATAGCCGTTTTCGCGAATATCCACGAGAAAATCGTAATCGAACTCTTTCAAATCCACCTTAAACGAGGTGTTTGCAAGCACCACTCCGCCGAGTTTTGCCGCAATTTCGAAAGACGGAATAGGAATACGTTTATCCGCACGCTTTACGGTCACGCGGAATTTTGGATTTTTCAGCAAAGTTTCCTCTTGCGTTCTGATTGCAAGTGCCTTTATACACTCTCTCACGTCGCAAAAGTCCTCGCTAGCCTTCGTTTCCACCTTGTATGCGACCGACAGCGAGTAGATTCCGAACACTTTTTTGAGTCTGTCAACGATTTCGTCCTCGTCGTCAATGTCAAAGTTCTCGACGAAATATCTTCCTTGCGACCTCGTAAAGTCGTAAGAAAGCCCCGAAAGAGCGTGTTTGATATTTTTTATCAACAAACTTTCAAAATAATCGCGGTTTTTGCCTTTGAGGAATATCTCCCCGTATCTGATAATGATGACTTTTTCCATAGTTTTTCTTTATAGGTTATTTTGTTACTTTATTTTTGCAGACGAGCGACTCTACCAAGTCTTTATGTCTCTCGTTTGGATTTTACACTCTCTTATAATTCGTAAGTTTCTCAAGACTTGTCTTAATCGTGCTTACGACAAAGTCAATATCGTTTATATCGCTTTCATACGAGGTGCTGAATCTTATGATGCCGTCCTTATGTCTTTCGTCAAGTCCCAAAAGCCCCTTGAATCTCGATTCGTGATGAGATGAACATGCTGAGCCTATTCCGACGAGTATGCCGCAATCCTCTATGTCGTGGAGCAAAACCTCTCCTCGCACGTCCTTGAATGCCACCGTCAGGATATTCGGCGCAAAATCGTTTTGAGGGGATACGACCACCATATCGTTGATATTTTCTTTCAATTTTGCAAGCAACTGTTCTCTAAAAACGGATTTTTTAGAATAGTCATCCGCAAAATTGTCATTCGTTATCTTCACTGCTTTTGCAAAGCCGATTATACCAGGCGCGTTTTCCGTTCCCGAGCGGAAGCCTTTTTCCTGACCTCCTCCGAAAATCAAAGGTCTGATAGAAACGCCTTTTTTAACGAACAGACCGCCTATTCCCTTCGGCCCGTGAATTTTGTGAGCGGATATCGTGTACAAGTCAACGTCAAGCGCACGCAGATTCACCTTGATTTTGCCAAACGCCTGCACTCCGTCCGAATGGAAAATCGCCTTCGGCGCATACTTTCTCGTCAAGCGCACGAGCCTTGCAATATCGTTGATTGCGCCCGTTTCGTTGCTCACGTGCATAATCGACACGAGCGATACGTTTTCGCTCAGTAGTTTTTCAAACTCTTCGACGTTCACCGATCCGTCGGGATTTATCGGCGCATACTGCACGTCGAACCCTTGTTGCGCGAGTTGATTCGCAGAGTTTATGATAGCGTCGTGCTCACCTAGTCCGACTATAACTCTGCTTCCCTTTGCTTTTCTCGTACAAAACAGCGCAGTATTGTCCGCTTCCGTTCCGCCCGAGAGAAAATACAACTCACCTTCGGGTGCTTTCAGAGCGGCTTTAATTTCTTCTCTTGCGTTTTTGATTTTGACCGACAATGCAACCGACGGTTTATAAAGCGCGGAGGGATTGAAAAAATCCTCTTCGCTTTCTTCGAGTACGGTTTTGGCAACTTCGGGATAAATCCTCGTCGTCGCGGCATTGTCAAGATATATCGGTTTTTCCATTTCTTTTTCTGCTCGTATATTCTTATTCAACGGTATTTTCGTTAATTGCCTTCGCTATTTTTATAATATTGTCGTTTTTATCAACGTAATTTTGTTATCATCAACGATATTTTCGATATTTGTCACGCTTTCTTTGCGTCGATATTTGACATTTTCTCTTTTATGAGCGCAATCATATAATCGTCGGGCGCAAACAGCAATCTTTTGCTTTGCGCACCGAGTTTGAACTCGATTTGCCACACACCCTGCTCGTATGCTTTCGATGCGCACAGCAAATCGCGTTTTGAGTCGAATATATCCGTCATAATTTCAAAGTTTTGAGC
>JBNMJA010000026.1:0-14321 GCA_050873585.1 Bacillota bacterium
AAATTTCAAGGACGTTTGCGTGCTTGCTCCCGAGGTATACGGTGGCTGAAAAGCAAGACGAACTCAAACTTCTCGCAACCCTTTTCAAGCCGCACGCAACGCTGTTTGAAGTGGGCGGAGCGGTGCGCGACGAGATGCTCGGCATAGAGAGCTTCGATATAGACGTTTGCGCACAACTCAAGGTTGATGAAGTCAAAAAGATACTTTCAACATCGGATTTTGTCGTTTCTGACAAAAATCTTCGTATGGGAACGGTGCACGTTTCGCACGGCGATTTTCTTTGCGAATACACGACTTTCCGCACGGACAGTTACGATTCGGCAAGCGGTGAACATACCCCCAAAGACGTTTGTTTCACTTTGGATATGAGCCTTGACGCAAGGCGAAGAGATTTTAAGTGCAACGCTCTTTACAAAGATATTTTGAGCGGCGAAATCGTTGATTTGCTCGGCGGAAAAAATGACGTCGAAAACAAGATTATCTCAACCGCAGATACTCCTCAAATCGTGTTTGAGGCAGACGGACTTCGTGTGCTTCGGATGGTGAGATTTGCATCCGAACTCGGATTCGAAGTCGAGAAAGAAACATTCGAAGTCGCAAAGCAAAATGCGTGGAGAGTGAAAGATATTGCCGTTGAGAGAATTGCGGACGAACTCAAAAAAATCTTTGCGGCTGACACAAAGCATCCATCGCTTTTTCTTGGCGACGCACACGTCAAAGGCATAAGAATGCTCGATTCGCTCGGACTCGTGGATTTGCTGTTGCCCGAACTTGCTTCGCTCAAAGGATTGCCGCAACCGAAGCGTTATCATCTTTACGACGCATACGAACACTCGCTCAAGGCGTACGAGTACGCGCCGCCGAGATTGAGATTTGCCGCGCTTATTCACGACGTGGGAAAAGCCGAAGCCGTAAGACTCAACGGCAATATGCACGATCACGCTCAAATCGGCGCGCAGATGGCAGAGAGGATTTGCAAACGATTCAAAATGCCGATCGCCGAGCAAAAACGTATAGTGCGACTCGTTGCGTTGCATATGACGGATATCAACGGCGATACGTCAGTCGCAAAACTTCGCAGATTCGTCGCACAGAACTACGATATTATATTCGATCTTTGCGATCTTATGGACGCGGACGCTTTGGCATCGTCAGGAAAAATCGACAGAGAAAACAGAATCCGCACAATCGCAAGCGAGATGCAATGCGACGGTACGCCGCTTTCTATCAAAGATTTGAAGGTGAACGGCAATGATTTGATTGCGCTCGGTGTGGCAGAGAATAAAAGAAGCGAGATTCTGAAAGATTTGTGGCTTGATACGGTGATGAATCCTTTGCTTGACGACAGAGATAAAGCGCTTGCGTATATCGAAAAGAGAAAATAGCAATTTTGCGACCGTAAAAAATCGAGAACACAACCTTATCTGCGTAAAACGAAAGAAACGAAGATACGAGAGATTAACGAAATAGAATCCAATCGACAATCAGTCAACGAAATCGAAAATATCGAATAGGCATTGCGGCAAAAAAATCGCCGCATAGGAGGTTATTATGACCGGACTGTATATTATGAGTGCAATTTGCATCGTGCTCGCAATTTCTTGCGTGGCACTTTGCTTAATTTTGCTCAAAAAATCCGCCTCGAAATCGGATAACGCCACGTCTTTGAGCGTCAAAGAGGACAACGACAGACTCAAAAACGATATCGATACGGCGATGAAAATCAACAACTCTATGCTCGTGGGTACGCTGAACGCACAAACGGACAATATCAAAGCGGTGGGCGAGCGTATGGACAGATTTATGCAAGCAACGCAAAGAGGACTCGAGGAAGTCAAGACTTCAACCGCTCAAAGCATTGCAAATCTGCGCGTTGCAAACGAGCAAAGCATCGCTCATCTCACTGCGCTCAACGCCGCGAGTATGAAAGAGATGAAAGAGGACAACGCAAAACAACTCGAAAAAATGCGCGAAACCGTGGACGAAAAACTCAGCGCCACACTCGAGACAAGATTCAATCAGTCTTTCAAAATCGTCAACGACAGACTCGAGGAAATCAACAGAACGTTCTCCGAACTTCAGAATTTGCAGACGGGCGTCAACGATCTAAACCGCATTTTCAAGAACGTCAAAACGCGCGGAACTTGGGGCGAGGTGTCGCTTGAAAACCTTCTTGCGCAAATCCTTGCGCCTGAACAATATCAAAAACAAGTGCGCATCAAACGCGGCAGTGAAGATATGGTTGACTTTGTCATTCGTATGCCGGGGAAAGGCGACGAGGAAGTCTTTTTGCCCGTTGACGCAAAGTTTCCGATCGAAGATTACGCAAGGCTTGTCGAAGCGTCCGAAAAAGGAGATCCCGACGGAGTCGAGGCGGCAAGCAAAGCGCTTGCAAATCGCGTGAAAAACGAGGCGATGACTATAAGAGATAAGTATGTCAATCCTCCCAAAACCACCGATTTTGCGATTATGTATCTGCCCACCGAAGGACTTTACGCCGAGATTATCAAGCGAGAAGGACTCGTTGAGGACATTCAAAATAAGTTCAGAATCGTGGTGTGCGGACCGACTACTATCGCCGCATTGCTCAACAGTTTGCAGATGGGATTCAGAAGCGTTGCAATCGAAAAACGCAGCACGGAAATCGGCAAACTTTTGCAAGGGTTTATGAGTGATTTTGCACTGTTTACGAAGTATCTCAAACAGACGGGCGACCGCCTCGACACCGTGAAAAAGTCGCTTGAAAACGCCGAAGAACGCACCAGAATAATCGGCAAAAAGCTCAACAAAGTCAACAGCCTTTCCGATGAGAAAGGCCCTGATATGGAACAACTTATCGCATCGTCGAGCGACGACGATATTATGTTTGAGGACGAAATAAATGAAGGCTGATTTGCATATTCACACAACCAGAAGTGACGGCTCTCTCTCGCCGAGAGAAGTCGTCCGTTGGGCAAAAAGCAAAGGACTGGACGTCATGGCAATCACCGACCACGACAGCGTGGCGGGGCTTGACGAAGGGCGTGACGAAGCACAAAAACTCGGTATAAAATTTGTCGGAGGAATCGAGTTCAGCACATATTCAATTTGCGAAATCCATATTTTAGGATATAATTTTGACTATAAAAACCCCGATTTCGTGCAAGATTTGCAAAACGTTCAGAATATGCGCAAAGATAGAAACGTTTGCATAGGCAAGAAACTCAAAGACCTCGGAATCGATCTCGATATGGATTTTTCTGCGGACGGCTTGGGGCGTATGAACATGGCTCGTCAAATGGTGAAACAAGGCTATTGCCACGATATCAACGACGCATTCGACAGATATCTCAAACCGGGCGCAAAGGCGTATTGCGAGGCAAAACGACTTACTCCCGTGGAGGCGGTCAAACTCATAAAGAAATACGGCGGTTTCGCTTCCGTCGCTCACCCGAAAAAATACCTCCTCGATAAAAGACTCGATATATTGCTCGGCGGTTTGAAACAATTCGGTTTGGACGGTATGGAACTCAACTATCCCTCGCACAACGAACAGGACAGGAAAAACTTTTCCGCACTTATGGATAAGTATCGTTTGCTCCCGACGGGCGGCAGTGATTTCCACGGTGACGAGGACAAGAATTTCGTCTACGATCTCGATCCGAGAACCGCAAGACGACTACACATATAAATTACTGTTTTAAGGAGGATATTATGGTAACAAAAGAACAAGTATGGAAAGGTCTGCGCCTACAATTGCCGCAAGAGGAGATTAAGAGAATATTCCAAGCAGACGAATATGAAACTGACGATTATTTCGATTTCGATTTGATGAAAGGGATGTTGTATAAGGCAAGAAATAAAGAAATTGATTTTGACACTTTCCTTGATTGGTGCGTATTGCTTGCAAACTGTCTTCCATACACAGGATATTCTATGAAAAGCAAAATAGGAAGGCTGTACAATGATATGGCGTATTTCTTTGACGGAATATCGTTTGTGAACGAATATGACGAAAAAAGTTTTATGAATGATATTGCGGCTTTGAAATACTACGACTTTTTGGTGCAAAAAGCAAAGAAAAAAGCGAAAGGGCAGTTTTTAACTAACGGAGTTGAAAGGATACTTTTGTTTGATCACGTTAATCGGAATTTTGATACGTCGGTTTATAAAGTGATTATCAAAGATTACAACGCGCACGAATGGGAAATTCGATATGTTGACGAACATTATTTTACGTTTGACGAAAACGTAAATTATTCTTTTGAAAGCGAAAGAGAATTCGAAAAAATATTTGATGAGTTTTTTGATAACGATGAATGGAGAGAAGTCCAAGGGCTTCGTTTTTAATATGTAGTCAAAAACTTCCGTACAAACATTGATAGTCATCATATTAACAGAGCGGCATAAGGTTGAGCCTTATGCCGCTCTGTTAATATAAACGCATAAAAAGCGTTTGAACTTTTTGTGATTTAAGTAAATTACTTTATTGACACCACGTCGTAGCCGGCGTTTTCGACGGCGGCTTTGAGCGTCGAATCGCTTACGTCCGTCGAGAGAGTTATGACTGCGTTTTTGTCCTCAAGCGAGACGTTTACGGAAGATACTCCGCTGACCTTTGAAAGAGCGTCGTTGACGTGCTTTACGCAATGCATACACATCATACCTTCGATTGAAATCGTTTTTTGCATAGTTTGTTCTCCTTGTATCGTGTTATCACAGTTTGAAGTGACGTTTGTGCCACTGTTAATATTCCCGTTTTTGTTGCTTTTTATAGCCGCTTTTACCGATTCCACGTCAAAATCGACGGGTGGCTTTTTGCGCTTTGTGCTATTGTTGAGATTTGCAAGATTCAGCCTCAATGCGTTGAGGACGACGCATACGCTGGAAAGGCTCATCGCGCCTGCGGCAATCATAGGATTAAGCGTGATATTTACGGGGTCGAAGGACAGCGCGCCTGCCGCTATCGGAATACAGACAACGTTGTAGACGAACGCCCAAAACAGATTTTCTTTTATGTTGAGAAGGGTGCGCCTTGAAAGCGTGATTGCCTTTGCTACGTCGGAAAGGCTCGATTTCATAAGCACGACGTCTGCGCTGTCGATTGCTATATCCGTGCCTGCGCCTATGGCAATGCCGATATCGGCACGAGAGAGAGCGGGCGCGTCGTTGATGCCGTCGCCGACCATTATGACCTTGCCGTACTTTTTGAGAGCGGAAAGAACGCTGTCTTTGTCGCAGGGAAGAACGTCGGAAACGACCGCGTCGACGTTGCATTTTTTTGCAACCGCATTTGCGCTCAACGCGTTATCGCCCGTGAGCATAACCACGCGCAAACCTTGTTTTTTGAGAGTGGAAATCGCTTCGGCGCTGTCGGGTTTGATCTCGTCCGCAACGGCGATTATGCCAACGATTTTGCCGCCCAAAGCGAAATAGAGCGGCGTTTTGCCTTGCGTTGAAAATTCCTTTCCGATCTGCTCGGCATCGTTTGAAAGCAGTGCGTTTGCGCTCATCAGAGTTGCGTTGCCTATGAGTGCTTCAAGTCCGTTTATAACGCCTTTGACGCCGTGTCCCGACAGATTTTCAAAGTTGTCGGCGGTGACGATTTCGTCTTGCGAAATTTCTTTTGCACGGTTTACGATTGCGGAAGCGACGGGGTGCTCGCTGCCCGATTCGAGCCTTGCCGCAAGCAAAATCAGTTCGTCTTGCGAAAGACTCCCGAGCGGCTTTACGTCGGTGACGACGGGGGTGCCTTTGGTTATCGTGCCCGTCTTGTCAAGCACCACTATATCCGCTTTGCCTGCCTCTTCGAGGGCGGTTGCGGTCTTGAAAAGCACACCTGCTTTTGCGCCTTTTCCGCTTGCGACCATAATTGCGACGGGGGTTGCCAAACCGAGTGCGCAAGGGCAACTTATGACCAAAACGCTGATTGCGTGTTTCAATGATTCTTCAAGATTCTTGGTGACGCTTATCCATACGACAAAAACTAGCAAAGCAACCAAAATGACGGTTGGTACGAACACTCCCGACACTTTATCTGCCGTTTTTGCGATCGGGGCTTTTGAAGACGACGCGTCCTCGACAAGTTTTACGATGCCCGAAAGGGTGGTGTTTTCGCCGACTTTCAACGCCTTTACGGTGACGAAACCGTTGAGGTTGGTCGTGCCCGATATGACGTTTGAACCGGCTGTTTTGTCAACGGGCATACTCTCGCCCGTGACGGAGGATTCGTTGACGGAAGTTTCGCCCGAAACGATTTCTCCGTCCGCCGCAAAGTTCTCGCCCGGACGTACGACGAATAGGTCGTTTTCTTTGAGATCTGCAACGGGAATCTCTTTTTCAGCGCCGTCAGAAAGCACGCGCACGGTCTTGGGAGCGAGGTTCATAAGTCCTTTGATTGCGGACGTCGTTTTGCCCTTGCTGTACGACTCGAGAGTCTTGCCGAGCGAGATGAGCGCAAGGATCATTGCCGCCGATTCAAAATAGAGATTGTGCGCAAGGTGGTGCAGATGCTCGGGGTGCACGCCTGCCTGTATCATAAGCGCGACGCTGTAGACGAACGAAATCGCACTGCCCATCGACACGAGAGTGTCCATATTGGGCGCACGATGCAATACGCTCTTGGTTCCGCTCACGAAAAACTTGCCGTTGATCACCATTATCACGAGCGAAATAACCAATTCGTAAACGGCAATCGCCATGGGATCGTCCTTGAAAGAGAGCGGCCAGCCCCACATAACCACGCCCATGGAAACGTACATGAGCGGTATCAGCAGAACGAGCGAAATCACAAGGCGTATCACCATCACGAGAATGGGATTCATCTTGTCCTTTTTTTCGGACTTGTCGCTTGCGAGCGAAGCTTTGTAGCCCGACTCCGCAACGGCTTTGCAAATATCTTTTGCCGAGAGGGGTGCGTCGTATTCGACCACCATTGAATTGGTCAAAAGGCTCACGCTGACGCTCTTCACGCCCTCGAGCGCGCCTACGACCTTTTCCACTCTCGCAGAGCATGCCGAACAAGACATACCCGATACGTTGAATTTTTGTTTTTCCATATGCTATCTATTATTTCAGTTTTTTGATGAGTTCAATCGCTTCGTCGAGGATTTGCACGTTGCCGTCCTGTACGTTTTCGACCACGCACGTCTTGAGATGCTCGCCGAGTATCTCGTAGCCGAAACTTTCAAGCGCACGCTGTACCGCCGACAACTGCACGAGTATGTCGCCGCAATAGCGATTGTCGTTGAGCATGTTTTTGATTCCGCCGAGTTGTCCGATAATCCGATTGAGCCTCGAATTGAGCGATTTGAGTTGAGCGCCGCTTCTTGGCGTATGTTTTTGATGGGAACAGCACGCGTAACAATCCGTGCATTGCTCGCCGATTCGATTGTTTTCCATAAGTCACCTCATATACCCAGTAGGGGTATATTGAATATAAATCCGCAGAGAGGAAAAAGTCAATAAAAACGAACAAAAATAAAAAAAATAAAAAAAATTTGCAAATCGTCCAATAAAATGATTGCTTGGATTGTATATATAATATAAAATTATAAAATAATGTGCGAATGCGCGCATATACGGAGAGACAAAATGAAAAATACAAGGACAACACAACAGACAAAAATCAAAAAGTGTATGAGATGGACTGCGAGCGGATTGCTGCTTGCGGTGCTGTTTGTCCTTGTCTTTGCCGGCACGCTCTCCGGTGCTTTCGGCATTGAAAATTCTCTCCAACAAAACGGCATCATTGAAAGCAATGTGGCGAGTGCGGCTAATGTTGTCTCAACAAACAGTTTTACATATTACGCAGAAAATGTCACATTAACGGCAACCAACACTACAAAGTGGGAAAACAATCAACAACCTGGATTGCGAGAAAGTAATGATTGGAAAAAGCATTTTGGATCTTATTTTGGAAGTATCGTGTACGATGGATGTTGGAATAGAAAAGATGGCGAAGAGTATACTGTAGCTGCAACCTACGCACTTGATGCAACTGAGTTTATGGGGATTATTTCGCATGGTGATATTAATGACAATATATACTATGCTATTTCAGCATCTGCTGTTGTAAAAATGGGCGCACGACAAGATGGTTCAGCCACGATAACGCAAAAGGTTTCAATTTGGATTAGTACAAGTTCGACGTATGATTCTAATTTGCACGGAGAAGAGTATAGCCACTCACAAAGCACAAAAGAAACTTGGACATATTCTCCACATTTAAAAAGCAATGTATATTATACGAATGTCACTTCCGAAACACTGTATTTTGGAATCTATTATGATCATGCAAACAATAGAAGCGGTACTGTTTTTGGTGCAGATACACACGACTTGATGATGCTTGAGTCTTTCACTGTTACAATTGAAAAGTTTGAGGCTTATTCGGGAGGAACGGGCAGTGAAAATGACCCATATATTTTGGCAAATAGAACTGACTTTGACGATTTTTCCAGAAAAATTACACTAGGTTCGACATATTCGGGTAAGTATTTCGAAATAAAACCCGATAATTCAAACAATCAAACAGCATATGTCGATTCTCAAAATCCCGGTACGATTAATATGACCTCTACGGCATATGTGCCCGGCGGCGTATATGACAGCACCGAAAGAGGAGCTTTTGAAGGACATTTAGACGGGAACAATGTTCGAATAGAAAATATCAATATTTCACTAGATAGCAATACTGCAAGAGCCGCCCTTATAGGAACTATGCGCAATGGTGAAGTAAAAAACATAATAATTGCGAGCGGCGATATAAAATCTGAAAGGTCGGATGCAGCGGCCATTGTCGGGTATTTGACTGGCGGAACTGTTCAAAATTGTGTAAATTATGCAACTATTTCATCAAGTGGGCACTATGTCGGCGGTATTGTTTCCAACTTAAACGGTAGCAGCGCTTTGGTTAAAGGCTGCAAGAATTACGGAAGCGTAACCGGCGCATATAAAGTCGGCGGTATCACGGGTATCGTGCAAAACGGTACTGTGGAAAACTGCTATAACGATTCGACGGTAACGGGAACGGGATCGACAAAGGACAAAACCATTTATGATGCAGACGGCGCATTTGTCGGCGGTATTGCAGGTGTGGTGGCGAGTGGCAATGTGCAATATTGCTATTCAACAGGTGCGGTTAAGGCTACAAAAAGCAAAATAGGCTTTGTTGCTGGTATTGCATCTGCGGTACAGAGCGGAGTAACAATTCAATACTGCTTTGCAAAATATATTGCGGCTAACATTTCTACAAACAATACAAGTACAGGCAAGGGCTTTGTTATCGGTCATACTTACGGAAGCGGAAATGTCGATACAAAAACGTGTTGGGCTTTTTTTGACGCAATGCCCGATAGTTCCAATAACGTAGGACAGGTCAGTGACGATGCAACCACATATATTCGAGGACTTGCAGGCGTCACGTCGGATTTGGACAACGTAAAACCGTTTAAGAAAAACGGTGGCGTATTTGAGGCGATAAGTTCGTGGGAGAACATTGTAAACACCAATATAAACAGTTTTTCGTTAACATATCACGATTTGAAGAATGGCAATCGCATAAAGGGTATTGAAATTAAAAAGGAAAAGTCAAACACCAACTCTGCCACTACGAATATTGAGGTTGAATCGAGTTATGTCGTTTCAAATTATGTAAATAATGCGCTTGACGTAAGTTTGGTGTTTGATGCCGGTTATTATACACAAGTTCAAAGAGATACGGATAATATTTATCGTATCGGTTTCAAAATAGAAACAGAAGCATTTGATGCCGAAAACAAAATTAATCCGGCAGGAAGTTCAACCTACGGGCAAAAAGTTTCCGTTAATATCGGAAATGACGAAAAAATTATCGTACGACAGAGCGAAAACGGAACATACAGCACGTCAAATCCGATTGTTGCAGGATATGACGGTCAAGGCAATACGTTGCCGCTTCAAAATGTCGGAACATATTATTATGTTATCGAGTACGTGCAAAAAGTCGGAAACGATTATATGACGGTTGGCTATGACATTGTTTCGCATACGGTCAACAAACGTTCGGTGTTTTTGAAAGATAAGACATATTACTACGGTGCAAGGATTTCAATTGAACCTGATTTTGCCGCCAGAGATGATGAAAATCACACAGGTCTTTTGAACGGGCATAACGCCACCTATACTTTCAGTAGCACAAAGGACGATGCTTGGTTGTACGGAGCAATTGATTCAACAGGCTCAAAAAGTGCGACAATTTCTATAAATAATATTGTCGTAAACGGCGACACTACACTCACAAACAACTATGACTTTGACATCGAATACACTCTCACTATAAACGAGGGTGATTTCGGCGTGCAAGGAACGGACGATATAGCCAATAATCCTTGGGGTAGCGTAAACAACCCGTATCTAATCCGCACTCAAACGCAACTTGAGAGGTTGGCTCAAATCGTTGCCGGCGGAACTTCGCGCAACAGTGTAAAAACGGCGGATTTCCCGTACGTCCAAGCGCAAGTGCAACAAGACAAACAAGACTTTGCAAATTGCTATTTCAAGCTTACAAACGACATAGTTATGTCGTATACGAGTTTAACATATTCAAACCATACAAGCAATCCCGGTGGATATGACGGTCAAGTTGTCGGCAACTTGTTTGACAACAACACGAATTCAAAACTGTTTGTCACTCAATCAAGCGTTTCCTTTGAGTTTGAAGTAAACGTAGCGACAAAAGTGTACAGTTATTCTTTCAATGTCGCAAACGATACGGGAAATAGTGCTGAACTGAAAACAAGAAATCCAAAATCATTCAAACTCGAAGGATACAACGGATCAAGCTGGGTCGTTATCGATGAGAGAGAAAATACTAAATGGTCAACGACGAATTTTGACCTTGTCACGATCATAAATATGAACGGCGCAGGTCGCGACGGTTCATATTCCAAATTTAGAGTTACGTCATCATCATCGGGAACAAACGGTTGGCAAATATCGGAATTCAGAATAAACAACCCTTTGAGCGGAAGCAATCCTATCGGCACGTCGTCCGCAAAATTCGCAGGCACGTTTGACGGCGATTCGCATACGATTTCAAACTTTAAAACGAGCGGACAGTATTCAGGCTTGTTCGGATACGTTGACGGCGCAACGATAAAGAAGCTCAATCTTTCGGTTGAAAACACATCTACGGCAACGTCGTCGGCAGGTCTTGTGGGCGTCGTTGGCGACGGCAACGGAACGACCAAGACGACGACAATCAGCAATTGTCACGTTTCTGGAAGCGTCAAAGGCTCATATCAAGTGGGTGGTATCGTCGGATTTGCGCAGAATTGCCCTTTGACGATCGAGAATTGCACAAACTCTGCGTCGGTGACGGGAGCGAGTCGCAATAACGATTCGGAGATGAGATCTTGCGTGGGCGGTTTCGTAGGATATGTAAATGCAAATGCAAGCGTAACGATTTCGAAATCTACCAACAGCGGTAAAATCAGCACGACGTTATCCGACGTCAACAAAGGCATAGGCGGTTTTGTAGGTTATGCATACGGCAACGTCGCCGTGGAAGGCTGTACGAACAACGGAATCGTCGAAGGCAACCAGGGCGTTGGCGGCATCGTTGGGTATTTCGCAAACCAAAATGATAAGAATAATAAAACGGAGATTTCAAACTGCACCAACAACCAAAACGTCACGGGCGGTTTTGTCGTAGGCGGTATTGCAGGCTACGTTGAAGGAAGCGGCAGCAGTATAAGCGGCTGTGTAAACAAGGGCGAAGTTGTGGCAAATGCGCCGGGTGAACCGTCCGGCATACCGACCGTAAGCGGCATAAACAAGATGGGCGCATACCTTGGCGGTATTGCAGGTTTGTCAAAAGACGCAACGGTAAAGAATTGCTACAACGACGCACAAGTCGGCAATCAAAACAACGTAAACAACAGCGACATTATCGGCGGCATCGTCGGATATGCGTGGGGCGGAAATGTTTCATACTGCACAAGTTTGAAAGACAAACTCATTCGGGGCGCAAGTGCAGTCGGCGGTATCGTCGGCGTATTCAACGGTGGAAATGCAAAGATAAAGATAGAGTATTGCTATTTCGGCGGAAAAATCGAAGGTTGGTGGAATACTGTCGGCGCGAAACTCGATTTCATTTGCGGATTCCAAAGCGGCGGAACGATAAGCAACAATTGGAAATTGCCAACCGCTGCATACAACGGCACTTTAGGCGTAAAAACCTACACGAATAAAGGATATTCGATCGAGATCGGCAACGGATTTACGCTCACGCCGCAAGTCGACTCGCAAGATACGGCACATCAAGTGTGGACGGATATCCTCACTCAAGATATCAACGGATTCAAGGTTGTCGGCAACGTTGACGCAAACAACTTCTTTGTGACGGACAACGGTGGGAGCGGCAATGATCTGCAATACGTCAACCCCACAAGCATAACGGGCTTTGGCGATAACAACAGCGGAAGCGTCACTGCGTGGTACAGTGCAACCATACAGAGCGATATAAGAGTGCTTGCGGAAGCGATCACGGTTGACGATATCAGCGTCGAATACGACGTCAACGCGCACGGATTCGGCTTCGGCGATATGAAAAATCCGCTTTCGGCTGCAAACGGAAGCAACGTATATGCGTTGACGTTTGCTTACAAAGGCGCAAAATATCATGAAACAACGCCTCAAAAAGTCGACGATTACAACACTACGATCACGATTACAATCGGCGGTCAGGTCGTTGGCGTCAAATCGGGCGTTACGTATTCGATCACACAAAGGTTGCTCAAAGTTACCAACGTGTGGACGAGCAAGAGCGAACTGACAAACGAATACGCATTCTATTACAATGCAAAACACCAAGGTATCAAGAGCGACGGCATAACCGTTGCGGCGATCAACGGCAATTTTGCTATTCCAAGCGGCGTTTGCACGATCGGCAATTACGTCGAAACCAAAAACGCAAATTCATACTCGCGCGCATTTGTATTGAACGATATACGCAACTACAAAGTCGAGAGTATAGTATCGCAATTTGACGATTTCAACGAGGGTGTAAACCTCAATTCGGATACCACTCTTAACGGTATTTCGACGTCAACGGCGGACGGAAAGACCACGATAACGTATTCGTGGCGCATTATGCCGTACGATATCGCAAAAGAGTTGACGGCAGGCAAAGTTTGGTTCGGCGGAAGTGCGGATCTTATCGTAGGAAACCAACTTACGTCAAAAGTCAACGGAAACGGAGTCGATTATTACCCGTTGCAAAACGCGGAGAAGGGCAACGGCGTGCAACAAGTGCTCGTTTACAGCCGTCACAATTACAGCCACGACAATTTCATCTTGTACGTTCAATACAATGACGGCAGCGTGGTTGCGATCGAGCAAGGCACCGAATATAATCTGACCACGCTTGAAGAACCGAGTTCAGACAATAATTACGCGCCCGTCGACACTAGGATAAAAGCAAGCGGCAAGGTCAACTTTACGGGCGATATAACAAGGTACTACACCGCGTTGTACAGCGATTTCGGCGGCAACGTCACGAGCGACGGCTGGGGCGGCTCTTCGACGAATCCGTACGTCATTGACAAACCCGAATATTTGTTGCGCCTCAGTCAGATCGTCAACGGCGGTATGGCATGGAACTCGATCAATACGACAGATACGACAAACTTGTGCTATGCTCCGCAGACCAACGCAACGGCAACGAGCAGATCGTATAACGGCGCATTCTTCCGCATCGGCGCAAAAAATATCGATATGGACGGCTTCGTCAGCACGGACGGCATAACCAACTTCTTGCCCATCGGCAGAATAGACGGTTCGACGGAATATCCGTTCTCGGGCACGTTCGACGGCAACGGAAATACGATCGATTATATCTACAATATAGATTCTTTAAAAAATAAAAACGATATAAGCAAGGATTATATCGGACTTTTCGGCTCCATCGACGGCGCAACGATCACGAACTTCACGCTGAAGAGCGGAAAAGGAAGCGGCGAGATATCGGGCAACGATTACGTCGGTTTCGTGGTCGGATATGCAAGAAATTCGACGATTTCAAACGTGCGCTGTGAATACGGCAAGACGGTGCAAGGCAACGACTACGTCGGAGGCGTTGCGGGTAAGGCGGAAGGCACGACTATAAAATGCTCCGAAGGAAACCGCGTCTACAACGGTTCTGTTAAAGGCAGGGAATACGTTGGCGGCATCGTCGGCATGTGGATCGTGACCAAGGCAGAGCAAATCGGCGGAAGCGATAGCGGACAAGCGAGAGTTACGCCTGTTAAAAAATCCGAAGTTGACGGTTTCAGATACGTCGGCGGTCTTGTGGGCTATCT
>JBNMJA010000027.1:0-14297 GCA_050873585.1 Bacillota bacterium
AGAAAGAGCCCTTCTCACAGACAGGAGCGTACTTGTCGTACGTGACTGTTTGTGAGAAGGGCTCTGCCGCAGTTATTCGCTCAATAGCGCGCTTGACGCATGTGGAGTTCGCGCATCCCCTCCACCTCATCGCAAATCTCTTTTAGATTGCAATGTGCGCAATCGACGAGAACGTTGTCGAGAATGTGGTTGAAAGCGGAGAGTATTTTCGAGGTGTGCGCGGCAAAATCCTGAAGAGGAGAAAAGTCGGCGGTGGTGTCGGCGACGAAAAGAACGGTGACGGCGTTGACGACGTTACGAGACAGATAGGACTTTATGGCGGTTGCGCCGAGTGCCTCGAAAGACAACCCTTGCTTGAGAGCGGTTTTTGAAACGCGCACTTGCTCACGCTGTTTGATGACGGATGCACGCATCATAAAACCTTCCACGTTCTCTTTGTACTTTGCGTACTCCAAAGATTTGGTAAGATCGAAAATTGCCTGCTCGTCGTCGGAAGCGTCCTTGACGGAAATCAAAACGATTTTTGCGTAGTTGCAGTCGTGCTCGATATCTTTGAGTTCTTTGCCGATAACGAGCGTTTGATTGACGAGGGGCAGACCGTCAGTGAGGACGGTTGCCACGGCGCAAGGCATATCGCTGCCGCCGAGTTCGTACGCGCTGTCTTTGGTGAGAATGAGCGAACTATGCTCGCTCGTAGGCAAAGACTTGCTCTCGTCGTATGCGTAAACTTTGGCGTCGTTTTGCTCGATATACGCTTTCAGTTTTTTTATATCGTCGTCGAATATGTTTATCATTTTATCTCCGATTTCGTTTTTTTGCGATTTCGCTTTCAATTGCACAAATCGAGTGTTTATCCTATTATTTCAAGTCCTTTAAGTGCTTGTTTTACACCAATCACGATATTAGAGTTCGACGGAAGTTCAAACACGTTTTCGCCTTTGAGATCGAAGGACGCAAGGTTCTTGTCGTCACCGATAGTCGCAAGAAGTTTGACTCCGTCGTAGTCGAGATTGCGCACCGCTTCCTCGTCCGAAACGCGATTTACGACGATTCCGATCTTGTCGTACATAACGAGTTCGTCCGCGACTTTCTTTATGGTTTTGCACACGTCTCTGCCTTTCTTCGACTGATCTGTGACGAGAATAAGGTGCGTAACCTTTTCCATAACTCTGCGATTTATCTGCTCGATTCCTGCCTCGCCGTCGATGACGACGTAGTCGAATTCTTCGGACAAAATACCGATAACGTCTTTGAGATACGCGTTGATTTTGCAATAGCAACCTGCGCTTTCGGGACGACCCACGGCGATAAATGCATATCCGTCTTTTTCAACCATAGCATCGAAAATGCGGAATCGCGCTTCGTTGAGCAGTTCGATTGCCGCGCGTGCATTGCCGTCCTCGACGTTCTCGATTATGCTCTTTCTTATATCGTCAATAGTGGATTTCACATCCACTCCGAGCGCCGTCGAAAGTCCGACTGCGGGGTCTGCGTCTATTGCCAGAATACGTTTGTCCGGGAAGTTTTCCACAAGAGTGCGAACGATAGTTGCGGCAAGCGAAGTTTTGCCGACGCCGCCTTTTCCCGCGACTGCGATTACAGTTGCTTTTTTCATAGTATACCTCCCGCCGCATAGCGACGATAAATAAATAATACAACTTTGTTGCGGCTTTGTCCACAGCAAAACACCATATGCTCCAATTGTGGTCTTTTTATATAAAAAACGCAACCCGTCGTTGCGCCGATGACACCTAAAATGTATTTACATTTTATAGGATGAGATTTATAATGTTATTATCAATCGAAAAAGGAGTTATTATGTATAAATTCAATCCGAAATTCTATGCGGACGTGCGTGTCGAAGACAGGAACACAACCGCAATAGTTTACAAAAACGGCGCTTTGGATATGTGCAGAGTACGCAATGAAAAACGTGCGTTTATTCGTGTATACGACGGACAGATTTGGCTTTATACGTCAACGTCCGACACAAGCAAGATTCAGGAAGAACTAGACAATCTCTACGCGCAGGCAACGCCCAACGACGATATCGCAAACAATCCTATCGTCAAGAGATATCAAGTCAACGTTGCAACCGAGTACAAATTTGAGGATCGCAATTCAAGAAACGTGCCGCTCGAAGACAAAAAAGCGCTTTGCCAAAGCATTCAACCTCACATAAAGAGCCAATTCCTCGCAATGTCGCAGGTCGGATATCAGGATCGCAACAGCCGTTACGAATTTTACTCTTCGAAGGGTGCGGATATCAAATACGATTATCAGATGTGCGGAATTCTTGCGGCAGGCATACTCGCAGCCCCCGGCGACTTCGTGCAAGCGTTTTATCAACTTGCAAAGCCGTTCTTTGACGAAATAAAGGACTACGAAGCGCCCATCGAAAAGAAAATGGCGGACGCAGACAACTTCGTTCTCAACGCAAAGCCCTGCAAGAAAGGCAAATTCCCCGTCATTCTCTCACCTATGGCGGCAGGTATGTTCGCGCACGAATCTTTCGGGCATAAGAGCGAGGCAGACTTTATGCTCGGCGACGAGCAAATGGCAAAAGAATGGGTGCTCGGCAAGAGGGTCGGCAGCGAAATTTTGTCAATCGTAGACACAGGCTCGGATTTCGGTTCGGGTTACGTTCCCTTCGACGACGAAGGCACGAGATGCACCAAAACCTACCTCATCAAAGACGGCATTTTGTGCGGACGTTTGCACAGCGCAACCACGGCGGCGGCACTTGACGAGGAACTCACGGGAAACGCAAGAGCAATCGATTGCAAGTTCGAGCCTATCGTCAGAATGACCAACACGTATATCGAGCCGGGCAACAGCACTTTTGACGAACTCGTCGCAGGCATAGACGAGGGATACTTCATCGACACCGTATCGCACGGCTCGGGCGGTTCAACGTTCACAATCGCGCCGTCGGTGGCATACGAAATCAAAAACGGCAAACTCGGCGGTCCTGTAAAAATCTCCGTGGTCACGGGCGACGTATTCGAAACGCTTATGCAAATCGACGGACTCAGCAACGAAACCGTGTTTGAAGACGGCGTATTCGGCGGTTGCGGCAAGATGGAACAATTCCCTCTTCACGTTCTGGACGGCGGTCCGTTCGTTCGCGTGAAAGAAATGAACGTACAATAAGGAGAAACCTATGGAAAAAGAATACATCACACACAAGACGTCCTCTCTGTCGATAAACGTCGTGGCAACCGAGGTCGAATCCTTGCGCAAGGTCGTTGAAACCACTTCAACCGTACGCGCGTACGACAACGGCTGTATCGGCGTTGCGGGTCAAATCGGCGAAGACGATATTGCGGGACTTGAGCAACAAGCGGTTGAAAACCTCTCCGCAGGCATCGATTATCCCTGCGAACTCACTCAAAACGTCACCAAGAGCGTCGATACGAGAAAGCATATCGTAGACATCGATCATTTCGTAAAGATAGCGAGAGAATTGCTTGCAGAACTCAAAAAAGAAGTTCCCGACTTCCTTTTCAGCAACAAGATTCAGTATCACGAGAGTGAAACGACCTATCGCAACAGCCAAAACACATCCCTGTATTATGCAGGCAACGAAATGGATCTGGTCATCTGCATCAAAAGCAAGGCAAGCGCAAATATTATGGACTTTGCATACGCCGTGGCAATCGACAGTTACGACAAGCAAAAGGCAGTCAACGACATCAAAGCGCTTTGCAACGCATATCTCAACGACGTTCCCCTCGAGGACGGCAAATACACCGTCGTCGCAGAGCAATCTCTATTCTTCGGCAACTGTCTCGACCACCTTTTCGGCGAAAGTTACGCAACGGGTGCGTCGCTGTTCAAAGACAAACTCGGACAGCACGTACTCAGCGACAAATTCACGCTCGAACTCAACAGAGATAAAGAGTTGAACCTTGCGTTCTTCGACGCAGAAGGCTCGTTTGCCGAAAACGGCGAAAACGTTCTCATAGACAGGGGTACTTTCAAGCGCGTACTCGCAAACAAGAAAGTCGCAAAACAATACGATTTGCCCCGTGCTTGCTGTTCAAACGCCGCATACGATTCAACGCCTTCTATGGGCGCTTCGGGTGCGTCGATTCGCAATACTGCGGACAGAGTCGAAGATTTGCTCCAAGGCGAAAAAGCAATCTACATTCTCGACGCTTCCGGCGGAGATATGACAACGAGCGGCGATTACGCAACGCCCTGCCAAGTCGCACTTCTTGTCGAAAACGGAAAATTTGTTGGCAGAGTGCCTCAAATCAACCTGTTCGGCAACCTCAACGACTTCCTCGGCAAAGACTTTATCGGTGCAAGCGACAAAGGTTTGTTTGAAAACGATTTCCGCCTTGCCGTTGACAAAATGAACGTCACCAAAATCTAACGAGACTTCCCCGCCGCAACGCAGAACAACGGCACGAACAATGTCACAAAACAATTATTGTCACTCAACGTCAACGCACAACCAATAAGAAAACCGCGCAAATCGAATTTTACGCGGTTTTATTTTATATAAAAACGGAATCACTTGATTCCGTTTTTAGTATAATTCGATGCATTTTAAACCGTTAAGTAGACGACGAGGAAAATAATTGCCAAGACCAGCATAACCGCACCCATAATAAAACTTGCTTTAAGTTTTTTCTTCTTTTCGGGGGCGTGTTTTCTTTCCTTGTACTCCTCGTAGGTCTCCTTTTTATGCCAGTTCAATCCTCTTCCGGCAGGCATATGCGTGTTTATCATCGTCGATATGCTGTATCCGAGACCGTCAAAAGCGCCCATATCCGACGCCCATGCGAGTCCGCTTATGCCGAGAAACACGACTCCCGACACGAAAAACGCGTCACAGAGCACTTTCATCACGTCTTTCGTTTCAAGTTTCTCCGTGAGCAGACCGTTTATTCCGCACACCGTAAGCACAATGGCAAGCGCAATCAACAGCAATATGCCGATTTTTATAAGTTTCTTTTTCATTGCTCGGAATCGTCCGCAGGTTTAGCGTCGGTATCGAGCACGACATCGTGACCTGCAACCGTAATGCCTTCTTGTTTGAGAAGTCCGAGATCGACTTGTGCAACCACGGGTTTTTCAGAGGCGGCTTCTGCCTCGTTGCGTTCTGCGTTTTCGACTTCGGCGGTTTTCTCTTCGACGAAATCCTCTTGATCCGCACTTGCTTGAGGTTGAGCGTTTTCTTCCGTCTCTTCTCCCCTGCAGATTCTGACGTACTTTTCAAACTCTGCCTGATTGCAAGACACGAAGTGGCCGGGTTCGACCTCTCTCATCTGCGGTTTGTCAACGGAATAGTCGTGATCCGCAAGCGGATTGTAGACGATACGTTTGCGTTGTTTCTCGTAGATAGGATCCGGAAGCGGAATTGCCGAGAGCAAAGATTTGGTATACGGATGAAGCGGATGCGCAAACAGTCTGTCCGACGTTGCCAACTCAACCATATTTCCGAAATACATAACGCCGATTCTGTCCGAGAAATACTTGACTACGGAAAGGTCGTGAGCGATGAACATAATCGTCAATCCGAGTTCGTGACGCAAATCGTTGAGGAGGTTGATAACCTGCGCCTGAATGGACACGTCGAGAGCGGAAATAGGCTCGTCGGCGATAATCATCTCGGGTTCCATAATAATGGCACGCGCAACGCCTATACGTTGTCTTTGACCGCCGGAGAACTCGTGCGGATATCTTCCTGCGTGTTCTCTCACGAGACCGACTTTTTCAAGCACGTCGTACACTTTTTCGTCAACGACTTTTTTATCTCTGATTCCGCGAATTGTAAGACCTTCCGCGATGATTTCACGCACGGTCATACGGGGATCGAGCGATGCTATCGGGTCTTGGAAAACCATTTGGATCTTTGTGACAAGTCTCGTTTTACGCGCAAAATTAAGGTCTTTGAGATACTGTTTGAGAAGCGCAAAATATTCTTTGTCCTTCTTCTGAAGAGCGGCGAACTTGGGTTTGTACTCTTCTTTGACCTTGTTCATATGCTCTTTGGCATAATCCTTGTCGCATCTCTTCTGATCGTGTTTTGCGCTGCGGATTTTTTTATTTTGCTCTTTAACAACGGATTTCATCTCCTCAAAAGACGCTTTGAGATCGATATCCGACTCCTCTCCCTCCTTTTTGGAGATAGATTTTTTCAAATCCGCGTTAAACTTTTTAATAGCGGCGCTTCTTGCTTCCTTATACGAAAGCGTACCTGCGCAGATTCGTCTGCCTTCGAAGTACACGTCGCCCGAGGTGCAGTTGTACAGTTTGATGATGCTTCTGCCCGTCGTGGTTTTACCGCAGCCGGACTCGCCGACCAAGCCGAACACCTCGCCTTTTTTGATATCAAAGGATACGTCGTTGACTGCCTTGAGTGTGGATTGACCGAGTTTGAAATATTGGCACAAATGTTCCACGCGCAAGAGAGTTTCTTTTTCGTTTGCGTTGTTATCCATATTCGACCTCCTTTGATTATTGTTGTGACTTGTTTGCAAGAGCCTTCATTCTCGCGATACGGTCGGAAACGATTTTTGGCATTTCGACCTTTGGCGCGGACGGGTGCAGCAACCAGGTTGCGGCGCTGTGAGTCTCGCTGATCTTGAACATAGGCGGTTGCTCTTCGAAGTCTATCTTCATGGCGTACTTGTTTCTTGCGGCAAACGCGTCACCCTTGGGAGGATAGATCATATTCGGCGGAGTGCCGGGGATAGCCTCGAGTTTTTCGTTGGTATCGAGGTCGGGCATAGAGGACAAAAGCGCCCAGGTATAGGGATGAGCGGGCGAATAGAAGATATCTTCCGCCGTACCCGTTTCCACGATTTTGCCTGCGTACATAACCGCGATTCTGTCCGCCATATTCGCAACGACGCCGAGGTCGTGCGTGATGAAGATGATGGAAAGGTTTCTTTCCTTCTTGATTTTGTTGATGAGCTCGAGGATTTGCGCCTGAATGGTAACGTCAAGAGCGGTCGTGGGTTCGTCGCATATAAGGATATCGGGGTTTGCGGCGAGCGCGATTGCGATGACGATACGCTGACGCATACCGCCCGAGAACTGGAAGGGATATTGACGATATCTCTTTCTCGGTTCGGGAATACCGACCTCTTCCATAAGTTTGAGCGCCTTATTTTTTGCCACGATATGAGTGACGCGGTAAGCCACCGCCTGCGCTTTTTCCTTGAAGAAGTCGATCATAGCAACAGTACCCGCGTCGAGGTCGAAATTTTCGGCGTTTTCGACGGCGTGCGTGTAGTCTGCTATGAGTTTATCGATGATTTCGACGATATTGTGTCTTGCGATGTCGAGATCGACGATTTTTGCAGGAACGACCTTATAATCGGGCGCTTTCCCTTTTGCGACGAGTTTGTCGAACTTTGCCTGATCTCTGTCAAAGCGTTTTTGCTCTTTGACGTTGTTGGGGATTGCGTCGAAATAGGTATTGATCGCGCGCATGATGCTCGCTTTGAACGTATAAGCGGTGCTATCCTTCACCAAAGCGAGTTTGTCGATTGAATCGACAACGCTTGCGGAGAGCAATTTCGCGGTCTCTTTGAACGTTTTTTTATCGGGTTCGCCTTCTGTAAATACGCTTCTGTTTTGTTTGAGCAACTCGATAGTCTCCTTCTTCTTTTCCAGCGAGCGATCGAAGGAATATTTGACGCCGAGTTTTGCGGTGTCGATGAAGTCGAGCATAAAGTTGTCGTCGAGGTATTTGCGCAAGAACTTGTTTTCTTCCTCAACGTCGGTCGGGAGTTCTTCGCCGTGACCGAACGTCTCGTAGTAAGCAAGCGCGAAATAGTTGGGCATAACCTTTTTGCAAGCGTCCTCGAAGCAAGCTTTGAGTTTTTCGAGCGGCGCAACGCAAACGGAGTAATCTCTGTTTTTCGCTTTTTGTTTCAAAAGCGGCTTTACTGCGTTGAAAAGTTCCTCTCTTGCGGTGAGAACGTCGTTTGAGCAAACGTTTTCGTGCACGGAAAGTCTTGCGTTCTTGAGAATGTCGTAAATAGATCTGACGAAATTCTCGACTGCGTTCTTCTCGATATGGAAAAGCAGATCCGTGACGTTTTCAAGACCCGTTTCGGCATTTTCGCGCGCCTTGTTGTATGCGCCCTCTATTTTGAGGTGATACACTTCGAAGGTGTTGAAATCCTTTGCTTTTTGCGCGTTGATTTTGCCCTGCTCGCTGCTTGCGGCAACGCCCATAGCGCTGTTGACGGCTTCGAGCAAGAGCGCCATTTTGGTATTGAACTCTTTTCTGGACTCCCTGCGGTTAGCCTTATTTTTGAGGATCATAGCCTCGGTAAGTTGCATACCGATGCGGTTGATCGGGTCGAGTGCGGAGAGCGGATCCTGGAATATCATCGCGATCTTGTCGCCGCGGAGTTTATGGAAGTCCTCTTCGCTGATTTGGAGCAAATCCATACCGTCGTAGAGTATCTCGCCGCTTTCGACAATTGCGTTTGGAGCGGAGATACCGATGATAGCCTTGTTCGTGACCGATTTGCCCGAGCCGGACTCACCCACGATAGCGAGGGTTTCGCCTTTATAGAGGTCGAAATCGATACCTCTGACCGCCTGCACGTTTCCCGCGTCGGTGCGGAAGGAAATACGCAAATCTTTAACTTCTAATTTCTTTTCCATATCAGCCCTCCGAACCTCTTAGTGACGGGTTGAACGCGTCGCGCAAACCGTTGCCGAACAAGTTGAAACTGAGAAGCAACAGCGCAAGGAACAGCGACGGCATCAATGCGACGTGCGGAGCCGTCATCAATGCGCCCTGACCGCTCGCAAGGAGCGTGCCGACGCTTGTCAAATTGCCCGAAGTCAAACTGATAATTCCCAAGTAACTGAGGTTGACTTCCGAATAAATCATAGACGGAATGACCAATGCGCAACTTGTGACCAACGTACCGAGTGCGTTGGGGAAAATATGTTTGACGATGATTCTTGCGTCGCTTGCGCCGAGAGTGCGCGCGGCAAGAACGTATTCTTGATTCTTATAGCGGTAGAACTGCATTCTGGTTGTTGACGCCATGCCGATCCATCCCGTAAGGAAGAATGCGAGGAACAGCACCAGCACCGCACCCGAAGTGCCCATATGCAGTTTGAGAAGCGTGATGACGATCATGGTCGGCACTGCGGACAATATATCCGAGAAACGTTCCATAACCAAGTCGACTTTTCCGCCGTAGTAGCCTTCGATTGCACCGTAGATAGCGCCGATGATCAGGTTTACGAGCGCAACCGAGATTGCGAAAGCGAACGAGAACAAAGCACCCGATGCAAGGCAAGTGAAAATATCCTGTCCTTCTTCGTTTGCGCCGAAGATAAAGGAGGGCTTTTCTATACCGTCTTTCAACACGTATGAGTGGTTGAAAATATAATATTCGTAGTAGTTTACACGCACTTCGTAGCCGGCGTCTCTCTTACGGGCGTATTCGTAAATCACGCCCTTGTCGCCGTCGCCCGCGATACGCAAAGAGTCGTAATCATCACTGCTCTTTTCGCTTGCACTGCGTGTTTTATAGTTAGGAATAACGTTGCCCTGTGCGTCGAGTTTTGCAGTCATCGTGCGTTGATCAAACTTATAGTAGTAATTCGCAACGGTGTCTGCCGTGATGCTCGCGCCCATGTACTTTTTTATCATTTGATCTTTTGACAGCGCAAGCGCAGGATAAATGACTTGTCTGCCCGTCTCGTTCTGATATTGTTGGAGAAGCATATACTGTTCTTCCGACATTTTCATATAAACGCAACCCGTCGAATGATAGGAGTCGAGACGATACACGTACATACCTCCGACAATTTCGTATTCCTCGTTTTTGACTGCATAGTGACCGGTCTCTTTGCCCATATAGTAGTAATATTCGAAAATCGAGCGGTCGTGCGCCTTTTCCTCGCAACCGTCCCAAAAATTTGTTTTCGCAAACAGTTCGCTGCGTGGCAAAGCGTAGCGGAAATAAGTATCTCTGTGCGAAACCGAATACTGTGAGAAGATCGTTCCGAAAATTGCATAGAGAACGAGTATCAATATGACGCACGCACCCACGATAGAGCCTTTGTTTTTGCAAAAGCGCGCAAAAGCGTCCGCCATATAACTACGCGGTTTTGTAGCAAGAGTTTTTTCATGGGTCAAGTCTTGCTTGTCCACGAACTCGAATTTTTCCTTGGGGATGTTTTGATAGACTTGTTCCATATTATTTAGCCCCCATTCTGATTCTCGGGTCGATAAGACCGTAACTCAAGTCAACCACGATGCCTGCAAGCAAGCCAACCAATGTATAGAAGCCCGAAAGCAGCATGAAGAAGTCGTAATCTAATGCGTTGATTGAATTCAAATACAAACCGCCCACGCCCGGTATCGAGAAGAATTTTTCAATGATGAGCGAGCCGCTCAAAACCGAAATGAATTCACCCAAAATCATCGGGAAAATAGGCACCATAGCGTTTCTCAGAGCATGGCGGACGATCGCTTGTCCTTTCGTGAGTCCCTTTGTGCGAGCAAGAAGCATAAATTCATTGGTCAGCACTTCGGTAAGTTCCGCACGCGTGTATCTTGCGTAGCCTGCGATAGAACCGAGGCAAAGCGCAAGCACCGCCGGCAACATACTATAGAACATTTCCCACGACAAATAATCCGTTCCGCTTGCCATCATAAGTGGAAAAAGCTTCAACTTAAAACAAAGCAGATATTGAATCAGAAACGCATACACGATGGAAGGCACGGAAATAAGCAACATAACGCCCGTCGAGATGACTTGATCTTGCCATTTGTTCTTTTTAAGAGCCGCAAGAATACCAAGACA
The DNA here is from genome assembly GCA_050873585.1 of Bacillota bacterium. Lineage (GTDB taxonomy): Bacteria > Bacillota > Clostridia > Christensenellales > CAG-917 > CAG-475. The sequence continues at coordinate 10,806 of JBNMJA010000027.1, forward strand.
AAGACCGATAGGCACGCCGATGATTGACGAATACACGTTGATGAGAATCGTAGGCGGCATACATGCCACGAAAGAATCCCACACGGGCTTGTTGACATATGACGACATTGTAGTGCCGATTCCGAAATCACCTTTGGTGAAAATACGCACAAGGTAGTTCCAAAGTTGAACCATAATAGGATCGTAATACCCTCTCGCGCGCAAATTTGCTTCCAACAGTTCTTTGTCCTTGCCCAAACCGTCGTTCAGGGGAATAGGAAGCGATTTTATCAAAACGAAACAGACCAACATGATCACCGAAAAAGTGAATATCAAAAGGCCTAATCGTTTGAGTATGTATTTGAACATATACATAGGAGAATCTCCTTTTTGCAACTTTTTGAAACAATGCGAAGTTGGGACAAGTATCCTCGCCCCAACTTCGAGTTGTTAATGTTTGTTTTGCGACAAAACTAATCTTTGATTATTTGCCGAACTTGTAGTTCAGTTCGCCGCCCTTGGATTGCACGAATGCTGCCCATTCTGCGTCGTCGAAGTTATAAGACATATAGCGGATTCCGCCGTAACCCATGAAGGTGTTGTACTCATAGGAGATATAATCCGTCTTGTAACCCATCAAGCTTGCAGAGTATCTGCTGAAAACAGGAACCGAATAGTATGCTTGAAGGATTGCGGTTTCCACTGCGCCGAGTGCTGCGAGTTGATCTTCAACCGGGAATTCTTTGAAGTTGACAGGGCAACCTTCCTTTCCTTGAAGGATCAATCTCCATTGCTCGAGGTTGTAGGTGTAAACGCCATCTTTGTGTTTTGCATCCGGAGTTGCTTTGACGGTTACGGAAACAGTGGTGGGATCCCAAGCGATTGCATATCTGTTATCAGAACTGATTTGCGTTTCGCAAAGGAGATATGCGGGGTTAAATGCCGCGTTGCCCCAAGCACCGAAGCAGAGGTCGTATTCGCCGTCCGCAAATTGCTCGGACCAAGTGTCCTTGGAGAAAATGAAGTATTCGATCTTCACAAGTCCTGCAAGTTTCGTGCCTTTTGTCATTTCATCGAATGCGGATTGGAACCAATTCTTCACTCTGTCGGTGTTTGCGGTTTGTTCTTGGATGCCGTATGTCAACACGACTTTTTCGCCTTGTTTGTAGTCGCCTGCTGCGATTGCCGCGTCAACTGCCTTGTCAACGAGTTCACGTGCAAGAGACACGTTGTAACCGGTCATTGCGTCGAGTGCTTCGTCGATATCGGTGTAAGTGGCAGTACCGACTTTCCAGCTTCCGTCTGCATTCTTGGTTGCGCCGTAAGCATTGAGGATAGCCTCTTTTGCTTGAGTGCTTTCACGATAGACCTTGCCGTTTTCAACGTCGTAGTAGTACATGCTGTTGAGCAAGCCGAGTGCCGCCTGAGAGGACGGGTTGTTCTTTGCGCAGTAGTCGTCACGATCGAGAGAGAGCGAGATTGCCTTTCTGAAGTCGTCGTATTTGAGAAGGAGGTTGTTCCTTGTCTCCGTGCGAGATTTTGCAACCGATTGCAAGTTCAAGTCGAAGGTGTAGGTTTCGGGAGTGAAGTATGCTTGGCGCGAGTTTCTGTAATCGCTTGCAATCTTAACGTCCATACCGATTCCGTCGAGTTGTCCGAGTTGGAATGCTTGCCATGCAGTATCCCATTCAGCGATCTTTTGCGTCACAATAGTGTCTGTTTGATATTGCAATGCATATTGATCGAGGCCATAGCCGTACCATTCTGTGTTACGAGAAACGGTATAAGTCTTGTCGGTTTGGAAGTTCGTGAGCTTGTAGGGACCCCAGCTTGCGCTTGTTTCCAACGACGTGCAGTAGCTGTTGGAATAAGGCACACCGTTGCTTCTGTTCTCACATTTTTCCCACAAATCTTTCTTGACGAGCGGCCAGTTGCTGAAGTAGTAACCTGCTTCATAAGTCAAGTTGCCGTTTTCATCGAGAGGTTTCAAGGTGTTGTCGATGACCATCACGAGTTCGTACTCGTTTTCGCCGACAAAGTAACCGACCTCAGAGAAATCCATCGTAGGATAGGTGTAATAGGTAAGGAAGAAGTCAAGTTCTTCGTTTGGCTCGGTTTGCCAGAAACCAAGGACTGCTTCCCAAGTTGCCTTCATCGTTGCGTCTGCTTTGATCTCTGCAAGAGTTTTCCCTTCGAGAGCAAGAATTGCTTCAACGGTTGTTTTAGCACCACCGGCTTGTACTATGTATTTTGCTGCGGTTTCTGCATTGATACCTGCAGGCAAACCCCAAGCACCAAAGTAGTACGCTTCTGCTTTTCCGTAGTTTGTATTCGAAGCGCCTGAACCGACTGCAAACACGAGTTTGCTGTCAAGGCTTTCATCGTAAGTACCATAGGTGTTTCTTGCATCGAACCAACCGGATTGTCCCTGCTTTACGTAGTTTTGAGCATTGTGGATGGTGTAGTTGCCGCTGTAATAGTTAGATGCGGTGTCGAAAAGGTAGTTCGGTGAAAGTTGTTGTTGCATCGAATAAACGAAGTCAGCAGCCTTGATCGGAGTGCCGTCGTCCCATCTCAAATCTTGACGGAGCGTCATAGCAAATGCTTGTCCCTTCGTTGCGTCTGCAGCAAGGCCGTATTTACCTGCGTATTTTGCAGTAACGTCTTCGAGCTTTGTAGATGCGGAATAATCAAGCACGAATCCACCGGGGACGATTTGGCCGTTCTCATACTTGTAGTTGAACTCATAGAACGAACTTATGAAATAGCCTTCCATCGTGTTATTGACATTGTCACTGGTCAAAATCGTGCACCACTGACCGGGCATTTGCGACGCATAATCGTTCATTGTATATTGTCTTGAGTCTTCCCAACCGGTGCTGGCGCGCTTCGTGATTTCATAAGGCTTTTCATCCTTATTGTTGCACGCTGCGAGAACGCCGACTGTGAGCACAAGAACCAAGATCATAGCCAATATAGCAATAACTTTTCTTTGCTTCATTGTTGTTACCTCCATTTTGTATTTTAATATTTGGATTTTTGTTTGATATCGTTTTGTTTTTGCCCTTGCCTTCTTTCGAACGCTGCGTCCTCGTGTCATTCAGAGGAGCGTAGCGACGTGGGAATCTCCGGGGACGGCAATCTCAATCGGGTGTGGGTGTCCCACCCTCTCGACATTGCGAGGCACACAGTGTCGTGGCAATCCAGCCGTCAGGCGCAATCTCCGCTTGATTCTGTCACAAAATTGTTTGAACTTTTTTGCAATTTCGCTTGCTTTTGTCCGAGCATTTGTGATATAGTACCAAGAATTCGGTTTTTTTCATCTTTTTTTAATGAACACATTATAAGCGCACTTTCCCGATCTGTAAACAATTTTTTTTGTTTTTTTGAAAAATTTAATTTTTATGCAAAATCGCAACTTCCGATTTTTCCACCGTTTTCAAGCCACCGCCAAAACGCCTCTTCTCCGCCCTGTTTTATTATTTAAGGATTATTTTTATCTATATATAGTAT
>JBNMJA010000028.1:0-14130 GCA_050873585.1 Bacillota bacterium
CCAACGAAAAAACAACCTTGCAAACAACCGTGAGGTTGTTTTTTCATATATCCGCACCTTTGTTTAACCCTGTTAGAACACGCTACAAATATAATACCATTTTTTAGAAGAAAAAGCAATGAATCCAAATTGCATGACAGAATTAACATCAATACTCCATATTTTAATTGCCTTTCGTCTGTGGTTTGTATCACAAGACAGCGAGAATATCAACTTCATCGCGAAAATAAGTACTTAAAAATCGAATATTCATTGAAGAGTCAGGCTCGATACAGAGTTTGGCTCTTTTTTTATTTCTACGATACTTTTTTTCGCTGCGGGGTTAACCTTTTCGTTGATATTCTCCACAGCAACAGGATTTACATGTTATTAGCGTTTCGTCTTGTGATACTTCTCCAGTGCCGAAAGGCAAATAAAAAATATGGAGGTAATCCAAAATGAAAAAAGTAGTTTACTCAATCAAAAAAGTCAGAAATCCTGACGAAAAATTATCCGGTTTCGGATTTATCAATGACGAAGGAACGTTGCTATGTAAGTGCGTTTCAAAAACAGACAAACGTTATACGCGAGCGTTTGACGAAGTTGAACAGCATTGTCACCCTATAATCGGTAAAGAAAACGAGTTCAAAGGTTACGTAACTATTTATTACAACGACGTTCCCCTTTACAACAAAGAACACAGCAACTATGACGTAAGAGATATCGAAGTCGAATATTCGATATGGTACAAAATCGTGGAGGAAAATTAAAATGCCCGAATTTGATTATTTTAACGGTGAAAATTTCATAACGTTCGATTTAATCGAAATCGACGACGAGAAACGCGAAGTAACGGTTGCCGTGAGCGACACAGGAAGAATAAGCGTTAAAACCTTTGACCTGTTGTTTGACGGCAATCGCCGTTACTTTGAATACGGTTGTTTATACACAAAAATTTACATAGACGAATTTACGGAGGAAAACTAAAATGTCAGGAAATATTAGTATTGTTACTCGAAAAAGAAATAGCTCAAATAAAAAAATCAATAAGCAACGTTATGAAAGCCATTGAGCAAGGCATTATTACAGACACAACAAAAGAACGACTGCAGGCACTCGAATGTTCGCAACGTGAATTACAAGAAAAACTTATTCTCGAACAAATGAAAAAGCAAGTTGTTTTAGACCGAAAAGTCATAGAAAACTATCTAAAGGACGCTGTAAGCAAAGAACCTGAAATGATGATAGACTTACTGGTTGAAAAGGTTTATGTATACCGCGACTACATAGAACTAATCCTGCATTACACGGATGAGCCGATAAAAACCCCTACTGCATATTCAAACAACGAAAGCCCTGAAGGAAATTCCCTTCGGGGCTCTCTTATTTTTACGGACTTTATTATGTATGAGAACTATTTCGGTAAAAGAGGGCGCGGAAACCCTAATGGTCAAAAATACTGTGAAACCTGCAAAATGCTCGTAAATGTAAGCATTATGAAATAAAAACGACTATATTCCCTATATATAAAGTGTTCTTGCGAGGTTACGTAATGGCACAAGGAAGAATGCTTGCATGCCGACAAGTGCGGATATATGAAAAAATTAGCACACAAGTGCGATTGCAAGGTTGCTTGTGAGTGCCCGTAGGCGGTATTGCATACCGCCAAACCAACGCACAAGGAGGAATGCTTGCATGCTGACAAGTGCGGATATATGAAAAAATTAGCACACAAGTGCGATTACAAGGTTGCTTGTGAGTGCCCGTAGGCGGTATCACATACCGCCAAATTTACAAATAATTAATAACCTCAACTGATTTTCGTATCGATTTGCGACAAATTTACACTTGTCTATTTCTTAGGCGCGTTGTATAATATTAATATCTTAAAATCAGAGGTGCAAAATGAAAAATCAAAACGGATACGTTGATAGTTTTGCAAAACTTATTCAATGCCCCACCGTCACGAACAGCGGTCACGAATACTTTGAGGCATTCCACAAAGTGCTTGACGAAGAGTTTCCGCACGTTACGGCTACCTGCCAAAAAATAAATGTCGGCGGTGACGTATTGCTGTACAAGTGGAGCGGAAAGTCAAGCGCTCGCCCGTTGGTGCTTATGGCGCATCAAGACGTCGTTCCCGCAGTCGGCGGAGATTGGAAATATCCTCCGTTCAGCGCAACGGTCGTTGACGGCAACGTGTACGGCAGAGGCGCAATGGATTGCAAAAACACGCTCTTTTCCACAATACAAGCTGTTGACGAACTCATAGAGCAAGGCTTCGTACCCGAGCAAGACGTATATCTCAGTTACAGCGACAACGAGGAAACCTCGGGCCCCGGCGCAAGCATGGCGCGCGACTGGTTCAAATCGCAAGGCATCACTCCGTTTATGGTTATTGACGAAGGCGGCGCAATCATCAAAAAAGCGTTCAGCCTTATGAAAAAAGACGTTGCCGCCGTCGGTATCCTTGAAAAGGGCTATGCCGACGTCAAATTCATAGCGCGCGGCAAAGGCGGACACAGTTCGCAACCTCCGAAACATACTCCCATCGCAAGACTGGCGGCTTTCGTAAACTACTGCGAACATCACACCGTTTTCAAGCCGAGAATGTCCAAAGCGGCAAAGGCAATGATCTACGGACTCGGCGACGCACTCGGCGCTCCCCTCAACCTGTTCTGCAAGACTATCGGCCTTACAGGATGGTGGGTGTCAAAACTTGCTCCGAAACTCAACGCTGCATACGGCAACAGTATGTTTGCAACGACGATGGTCTTTACGATGTCAAGCGGCGCTCAAGCACCGAACGTAATACCTCAAGACGCATGGGTCGTGGCAAACCTGCGCTTTGCTCCCACGGATAAGAGCGAAGATTGCTTCAACAAACTGCGCAAACTCGCAAAGAAATACGACCTCGAAGTCGAAGTGCTGCAATCGCGCGAGGCTTCACCGATGATCGATATCAAAGGCGAAGGATATCAAATGTTCAAAAAGGCACTCAACGAGGTCTATCCAGACGTTGCGGTTGCACCCTATCTTATGTTTGGCGGAACGGATTGCAGAATAATGCAACAAATCGCAACCCACGCAATACGATGCACGCCTTGCGCACTCTCGTTTAGTCAACTCGGCGGTATGCACGCATCAAACGAAAACGTGGATATCAAATCAATCGAGGAATGCGTCGGCTTCTTCAAGCGATTCGTTCAAAACTACAAATAATCGTTTATTATTCAAAAAACACCACAAAAGCACGCAAATCTTGCGTGCTTTTGTTTGTTTATTTAAAAAAAAGCCCCTCCTCCCGTATTGCTTGTAAATGAAATGTTTAGATGAAGAACAAGAAAGAGCCTGTCTTATAGACAGGAGCGTACTTGTCGTACATGACTGTTTGCGGAGATGGCTCTGACAAAGTTAATCGCTGTTTGAACGCTTATAAGTTGAATGGGGTGACTTGGTAAACATAGTAATTCAACCAATTATAAAACAACAAATTTGCCGTTGAACGCCACTTCATATCGACGGAATCGAGAGAATCCGAGAGGAAATAATTGGCGGGTTTTTGAATGGGCAAACCTTTTTCGATGTCGCGCAGGTACTCGTTGCGGAGAGTGTAACGGTCGTACTCGCTGTGTCCCGTGAAAAAGAAGGATTTGTTGTCTGTGGTTTTGGCTATGACGACTCCTGCTTCGGGCGACTCTGCTAGAATCTTGACGGAAGGCACTTTTCTCAATGCGTCCTCGTCGATGCGAGTATGACGAGAAGTCGGGATATAGAAAGTGTCGTCCATACCCTTTAAGAGCATATCGTTGCTGACGACGGCGTGAGCGGGATATACGCCGAAAAGTTTTGACGGGAGATTTTGCTTTTGTATGCCGAACTTGTGATAGAGCGCGGCTTGCGCACCCCAACAGATATAGATCGTGCTCGTCACGTTTTTGTCGGCAAAATCCATAATTTGTTCAAGTTCGTGCCAATATTTGACTTCTTCAAACGGTATGGTTTCGACGGGAGCGCCCGTGACGATCATACCGTCAAATTTCATCCTTTTGACTTCGTCGAGGCTCTTGTAGAAACGAATCATATGCCCTATCGAAACGTGCGTAGGCTCGTAGGAGTCCGTCTTGATGAGCGTGACGTTGATTTGAAGCGGAGAGTTGCTCAAAAGTCTTATGAGTTGCGTTTCGGTCGTCTCTTTGGTGGGCATGAGATTGAGAATCGCAATCTCTATGGGGCGTATGTCCTGCCCTACCGCTCGGGTCTCGTCCATGACGAAAATTTTTTCGTCCGTGAGGCTTTTGAAAGCAGGCAACCCTTTGGGGATAATTATCGGCATAATTCACCTATATTGCAAAATCGGGAGTTTAAGCCTCGATACGAGCGTTGTCAAGCGCTTGTTTGACGTCGTCGATGAGATCGAGCGAGTTTTCGAGTCCGCAAGAGAGACGCACTAAATCGGGAGATACACCTGCGTTTTGAAGTTCGCCGTCGGTGAGTTGACGATGGGTTGAACTTGCAGGATGCAAACAGCAACTGCGTGCGTCGGCAACGTGCGTTTCGATTGCGATGATTTTGAGTCCTTTCATAAACTCTTCGGCGGCTTTTCTTCCGCCCTTAACGCCGAAACTTACCACGCCGCAAGTGCCGTTTGGACAATACTTCTTGGCAAGCGCATAGTCCTCGTCGCCTTCGAGCGAGGGATATTTGACCCACGCGATTCTATCATCGGACGCAAGATACTTTGCAAGGGCAAGTCCGTTTTCGCAATGACGCGCGACTCTGACGTGCAAACTCTCCATTCCAAGATTGAGCAAAAAAGCGTTCTGAGGACTTTGAATCGAGCCGAAATCTCTCATCAGTTGCGCAGTGCACTTGGTGATAAACGCACCTCCCAAACCGAATTTTTCCGCGTACGTGATGCCGTGATAACTCTCGTCGGGAGTGCAAAGTCCGGGGAACTTGTCTGCGTGTGCCAGCCAGTCGAATTTTCCGCCGTCCACGATTGCGCCTCCGACCGCAGCGCCGTGTCCGTCAAGATATTTCGTCGTCGAGTGCGTGACGATATCCGCGCCCCACTCTATCGGGCGGCAGTTTATCGGCGTTGCGAAAGTATTGTCGACGATAAGAGGTACGCCGTGTCTGTGGGCGACCTTCGCAAAAAGTTCGATATCGAACATTCTAAGTGCGGGGTTTGCTATGGTTTCGCCGAAAACGGCTTTGGTATTGGGTTTGAACGCCGCGTCGATTTCCTCTTCGGTGCTGTCGGGAGAAATGAACGTGAAATCCACGCCCATCTTTCTCATAGTGACGTTGAAGAGGTTGAAAGTGCCGCCGTAAATCGCGCTTACGGCAATGACGTGATCGCCTGCGTTGGCGATATTGAAAACAGCGTAGAAGTTTGCCGCCTGTCCCGACGAGGTGAGCATTCCTGCCGTGCCTCCCTCGAGTTCGGTGAGTTTTGCCGCAACGTAGTCGTTGGTGGGATTTTGAAGTCTGGTGTAAAAATAACCGCTTGCTTCCAAGTCGAAGAGTTTTGCCATATCGTCGCTGGTGTCATACTTGAAAGTCGTGCTTTGAATGATAGGAATTTGTCTCGGTTCGCCGTTCTTGGGCGTGTAGCCGCCCTGAACGCAAGTTGTTTCTATTCTTTTCATATATACCTCGTGCGCTAATGCGCAAAAACTTATTTCTCTTTTGAATTTGAAAATGTCAGACGGTCGACGCGCCGTTTTGGAAGCGCAAAGAAAGAACTATCTGTTGTACTCTTTCATAACGCGTTGAAGATTGCGCTTATTCTCTTTTTCCTTGATAGCCTCGCGTTTGTCGTGCAATTCTTTGCCTCGGCAAAGTCCGAGTTCGATTTTGACGAGAGCGTCCTTAAAGTACACTTTGAGAGGAATGAGCGTGTAGCCCTTTTGCTCGACTTTTCCGCGGAGTTTGTTGATTTCAGAGCGATTGAGAAGCAACTTTCTCGTGCGACGGGGGTCAACGTTGTTGTAACTGCCCATCTTATACGGGGAAATATGTGCGCCGAGCATAAACACTTCGCCGTTTTTTATTATGACGAAACTATCTCGGAGATTGACTGCTCCGAGACGCACGGACTTCACTTCACACCCGACGAGCGCAATACCCGCCTCGTAGGTGTCCTCGACGAAATAGTCGTGATACGCTTTTTTGTTGGTTGCAACGATGTTTATCATAGTTCGATTATATATTATCGCACGGATATATTCAAGCGTTGAGTCGATTGAAAAATCGCGTCTTTTGCCAAGAAAAAAGAAAACGGCTCGAAATACGAGCCGTCAGGATACCGATTTTTCTGCGATTATGCATTCGCATCAGGGAGAAGACCCCACATAACGAAGCAGATAATCGAGCAAACGATGATGAATGCAAAGAGACCGAAGGTGATTTTTTTCAAAATACTTTCTTTGTTGGTCGACTTGTTCTTACCGTAATAGGTATCGCTTGCGCCCGTAATGACGCCTACGTTGTCGTTGGTGCCCTTTTGCATCATTATGACGACGATAATTGCGACTGCGGCAACTACCATCAATATGAGAAACACTTTCAAACATATTTCATAATCCGCACGCCTTACGCCTTGTTCGGCAGCAAGCAGGATTGCGTTCAATGTATCAAGCATATCTATACCTCCTAAAAGTTACTTTGAAATTTTAGCACACGGAAAAACAATTTGCAAGCGGTTTTATACATATTTTGAACGTTAATTGACATATATCGCAACTTTTTGGGTTCGGCACACATTTTGAGCGTACCGAATATAATATGCAAAACCAAGCGAGGTGAAATATGGACTTATCAAAATATGCGAGCAACTTGCCCTATCCCGAGATTCAGGTCGAGCCTAACGTTGCCGAGTCAAAATTGCTGATGCCCGTCTACTCGGGCTCGGCGGGAGAACTTACCGCCGTGATGACCTACTGCTTTCAAACGTACATAACGCCGAAATATCCCGATATTCAGGAAGCGCTCGAAGGCATCGCAATCACCGAGATGCGCCACCACGAGTTGCTGGGAAAAACCATATATCAACTTGGCGGTTATCCGATTATGGGCGCAAGGACGTATTGGAACGGAAGTTTTGCAAACTACACTCTCGACCCGAGAAAATATCTTCGCGAAAACATACTTGCCGAGCAAAACGCGATTATGAATTACGAGCGCACGATTCTCAATCTTTCGACCGACAGCGTAAAGATGCTGCTTGAAAGAATCATACTCGACGAAGAGGTGCATATAAGCGTATTCAAGCAACTTCTCAAAGACAATTTCGACGTCGAAAGCGAAAGGTGAGAAAAATAGCATGCGCGCACAAACGCCGTTTAACGCTCAAAAAAACAGACGCTCAAGCGTCTGTTTTGCATATAGTGCGATAGATTTTGTCAAGTCCGTTCCAAAACAAACGATATATATCCTCGTAGGCAGACTCTCCTTTTCCGAACGGATCGGGAACGTCGGTGCCAAACAATTCGTCAAGTGCGAAAAGGTTGCGTTTTGCGCCGTAGTTTTCACGAAGTATCTCGGCGTGCGCGCTCGTCATCGCAAAGACGTAATCCGCTTTTTTATAAAGTTGCTTTGTGCAGAACGTGGCGTGTTTGTCAAAGTACGGCACGCCGTGTCTATCGAGCGTGGAAAGACATAGCGGATTTGTACGGTCGCTTGAAAGAACGAGTCCTGCGCTTTCGACTTCAACGTCCGTAGTTCCCTTTGCGCGCAAATATGCTTTGAACATATATTCGAGCATAGGCGAGCGACAAGTGTTTGCCGTGCATACGAAAAGCACTTTCATACGCACTTGCCCCCTGCCGCTTTCTCCACTCTGTTCATAACCGAAGCTTCGAGACCTGCACCGTCCAAGCGTTCGATGATTATGTAATCGTACTCCTTTTCGGCAACGTGCAAGGCGTTGTAAACGCAACGGGTATAATCCTCTATCGTCACTCCCAAAGAAATCTGAGCGCGCTCGCCCACTTTATCCCTATATATATCGCGCGCAACGATAACGGGATGCCTGCCCTCGCTTGCGATCTCGTCGTAGCGTGCGACGGCATGGTCGATATTCTCCGCCATAACGGTTTCGACGACGGGCGCATAGTGGGTGTATTTCATACCCGGCGCTTTTGCGATTTTGATGACTTTGCCGTTTTGGCTGACTTGTCCGACTATATCGAGGAGCATTTCTGAAGTGATCGCACCGGGGCGCAAAATCGTAGGCGGTTCGCAAGTGAGATCGAGCACGGTGGATTCGATGCCGACCCCACACGGTCCGTCATCAAGGATAAGTTCGACTTGCCCTTGCAAGTCCTCGTAAACGTGTTGCGCGGTTGTGGGTGATATATGCTTCGAGCGATTTGCCGACGGTGCGGCAAGCGGTTTGATTTTTGCGATCAGCGCTCTTGCCCACTCGTTTTTTGGCATTCTTATGCCGACGGTATCTCCGCCCGCCGTGACGACGTAAGGAATCTTGTCGCTCTTTTTGAGGATTATCGTGAGAGGTCCCGGCATAAAGCGCTCGGCAAGTTCGTAAAACTTGTCGGGAATATCCACAGCAATGTCCTTGACTTGTTCAAGCGACGATATATGCACGATAAGCGGATTGTCTCCGGGTCTGCCCTTCGCTTTAAATATCTTTGCCACGGCGTTTTCGTCAAAAGCGTTTGCTCCGAGTCCGTATACGGTTTCCGTGGGAAAAACCACGAGCCCGCCCTCGTTGATGATTTGCGCACCTTCACTTATGCCGTCGCTTGCTTTTACGATTTTCGTTATCATTGGTAAGCCTTCTTTATACGAGCCTGTAAACCGTGTAACTGACGTTGCTTCCGACCGTAACTTTGTCGAACACGAACACGTTGCTCGGCGACGACGACGGAGCGTAAAGCACGCTGCCCGCGCTCATCGTTGCGTTCATAACGATATTCTTGTTGACGTTGGGGTTGAAGTTTTTGATGCCGTACTTGACCACGTCTTTGCCGTCCTCTCCCTTCTCGGTGGTCTTGAACATATAGCAACCTATCTTGTAGATATAATTGCCTTTTGTGGAAGTTTCCGCCATATCGGCAAGCGGAGTCGAGCCGTCGCTCATTTCGCTCACGCGTTTTCCGTCGCTACCTACGATATACCATGTGGAAACTCCGTTCTCGTTCTTTGCCTTTCCGATGGTGTAAGCGCCTCTGAACGCGGAGAGCGTGTAGTATTCAAAAGGAATAGCGACTTCGCCCTTGAGGTTGAACGCGCCGTAAAGTTTATCGGGATTGGACGAGTTGTCGTCGGGGTCGTTCACCGCAACGATAAACATATTGTTGGACAATTCTTGTTGTTTAATATCGTTTCTGTCGTTGTGACCTACTCGTGTGCCGTTCTTGTCGTAAACGTTGAACTCACTTGGCAGAACGGGATTGTAATAATATCCGTCGACGCATTGCATAATGAGGTCGAAATAGCCGACCTTTTCTTTTTTCTGGTCCTTGATCGTGACGCCGTAGTTGCCGGTGAGCGACATAACGATATTGAGGTTTTCGTCGAGAATAAACTGATCGTAAGTGCCGATTTTGTTGATTATTGTCAAACCGTAACTTGCATAGGTGAATCCGTCTTTGAGGTATTGCGACGTTGCGATACCTGCCTTTGTCGAATCGTAATAGTTGTTTGCCATATACAAGAAAACTTTGTCGGGATTCTTGGTATATTCCGTTGACTTGTCATTGTCCGGCGTATAGATTCTGCGAGTAAATACGTAATAATCGAAGCCGTCAAAATAGGTATAATCGTCGTCCTTGGACACCGTCCAGTCTTGATGGATAAAGAACTTTCCGCCGCCCATATAAGTGATTTCGCCGTAATAATCGTCTTTGTCGTTATCGGCAACCGTACCGTTTTCCGTTGCGGAAATATTTTGCACTTCGCCCGAAACCGACGAAGGAACGGCAAAAATATAATCTCCGTTCGTATTGCCCGTTATCGTGACGTATTTGCCGTCGAAACCTTTGACGTTCGTAAGCGTGCCTTTTGCGTTTTCAAGACGAGCAACAAGCGCGCCTCTATGTTCCACGTCGCCGCCGAGCGTAGGACGATATATCGACGTATATCCGCTTACGCCGCTCTTATCGTAGGAAGGATTCACAGCAATAAGTCCGCTGTCGAGAACGGTGAGAATGGTGTCGATACCCGCCGCAGTATTGGACGAATAATCGATACGAGCACGGGAAAGAACCGTTCTGCCCGAAGTGTCGAACACGCCTGCAGTATTGTCGTTGAACTTGCACGCAATGAGGCCGTCTTTGACGCGAAGCGCACTTATTCCGAGATAATCGGGGAAAATCATTCCCTTCATTCCACCCGTGAAATACTCTCTTTCATCGCCGCATTTGACGATTGAAAGCACGTCGCCCTTGTTGACGACGAATGCGTTTATACTCTCTATGTAGCCGACGTCGCTTGAAACGTTTGCCGCTTGAGAACTCTTGCCGCTCGTCGTATACACGCTCCAACCCGTATCGAGAGTAAACACTCTCTCAACTCCCGAAAACTCCGAGTGACTGGTCGTAGACTTGAAAATATCTTCGACGGTCTTTGCTTTGGGCTTGTCGTCGTTGCAGGAAACGAGCAAAGCGACGCATGCAAACAGCGTGCACACGGTGAGAATCAATGCGATTGTTTTTGCAAAAAATCCTTTGTTTTTCATAGTTGCTCCGTAAAATAGTGAGTGCTTATGCGCACCCCCGTCATCATATATACAAAATCCGCAAGCAAAATATTGGCTTTAATTTTGAGTGGATGAGATATATCCGTTTTTTTTGCTAGATAGGCTCTCGACACGCCGTCGACGAGTATGCCGTCAAGTCCTTTGCAATGCTCGCAAACGATTCCGTCTGCGTCTTTGAAATATGCGTTGTCCTCGATATCGCACTTGCATACGTTGCAATGCTCGAAATCGAGTCCGTTGCCCGAAATATTCAGCAGTTCGAGAAGAAAATCTCTCACTGCGTCGTCCGCTTCCACCTCGCCGTATGCGAGTGTATCGAGCGTTTTGAGCGCAAGGATAAACAAGTCGGGATATGGCTCTTTAGAGCCTTTTTGCAAGGTTTCGAGCACGAGCGACGCGGCATAATACTTTTCTATATCGCAAGTGATTGTCGAAAACGATTCGATTTGACTGCATTCCGTCACGACGTATCTTCCGCCCTTGCCGCTGAGCACGTAATCTCCGAAATTCATCGGTTCCGCCGCATAGCGCAATTTTGCTTTGGGTTTCAGACAGCCTCTTGCCGTTGCCGTAATAACTCCCGTATCAACGCCGACAAGAGTGACTATCATATCACTCTCGTTGTAAGGTACAGCCCTCGTCACGACGGCTTTAACTTTTACGTCGGCTGTTTGCATTTTCCTTTCCCGCTTTTTGCGAGTTATCCTCGTATTCCTTCATCGCAAGGTACATTCCGTACACTTCGATGTCCCCGGTCTTTGCAAACACATCCCATAACTGTCGTTTGTTCACGATATCAGTATGTGCAATCTCGCTTGCTTTATCCGAGTTTTTCAAATTTTGTGGTTTTTACTATTTTTCTTGCGGCATCAGTCCTTTTTGAGAGCTTTGAGGTCGTAGCCGAGTTCTTTCATAATTCTGTCGTCGTCGCGCCACTCGTTCTTCACTCTGACGTAGAGAGTAAGGAAAACTTTTTCGCCCGTCATCTCTTCGAGATCGTGTCTTGCTTTTGTTGCGATTTGTTTGAGCATCTCGCCGCCCTTGCCTATCACGATTGCCTTGTGCGATTGCTTTTCGCAGATAATATCGGCGTCGATATCGATGATCGGTTGTCCCTCTCTCTCCTCGAATTTGTTGATATAAACGCCTATGCCGTAGGGCACTTCCTTGTCGAGAAGATACAACGCTTTTTCGCGAATAATCTCCGTCGCCATAAAGCGCATACTGCTTTCGGTGTACATATCTTCTGGATACATCGGCGCGCCCTCGGGAAGCAATGCGATAAGTTCGTCCTTAAGCGGTGCGAGATTTTCCTCTTTCTTTGCGGAAATTGGCACGATCGCTTTGAGTCCTTGAATTTTATTGAGTTTTTCAAGAGATTCAAACATAGTTTCTCTCGTCACGCAATCTTCTTTGTTAAGCGCCACCACGACGGGAACTTTGTTCGCATTCTTTTCAAGGAATTCGTAGTCCTCTCTTTGCATACCCTTTGCCGCGTCGATGACGTACACTACGCCGTCAACGTCCTTGAGCGAGTTTTCGACGGCTTGCATCATATATTGCCCCAAATGATTGCGCACTTTGTGTATGCCGGGCGTATCGATGAGCACCATCTGATAATCGTCGCCGTTGATGATGCCGAGCAATTTGTTCCTCGTAGTTTGAGGCCTCCAAGAAACGATGGAAACCTTTTCTCCAACCAAAGCGTTGGTGAGAGTCGACTTGCCTGCGTTTGCAAGTCCTGCTATGCAAATAAATCCGCTTTTGAAGTTTTCGTACATATTTTACCTGGTTGTGTGTTATATATTTTGCTTTTTCAGAGTGCAAGATGCTCGCACTTGGCAAGTAATCTTCGATTAGTGTTCGTTCTGACAAGACTTTGCCTTCCCAAATTATTAATCGCAATTAATAATTATTCGTTTCTTTTTAACCCGACTTTCTCCATTATGGCTTTCTGATGCGCTATCATCACCCTCTCGTCGTCGGGGTCTATGTGGTCGAATCCGAGGATGTGCAAAAAACCGTGACACGCCAAAAAACCGAGTTCTCTCGCATACGAATGTCCGTACTCTTTTGCTTGTTCCTCTGCGCGCTGACGGCATATCATAATCGAGCCGAGCATAACTCTCTTTCCGTCGAAATCACTTGGTTCGAAGTAATCGATACTTACGGGAAGTTGAAGTCTGTCAAAACACGGAAAACTCAATACGTCCGTGACTTTGTCGATTCCTCTCGCCTCTTTGTTGAGAGCGCGAATGGTATCTTCGTCAACCACCGTCATATCGATAACAAAAAAGTCCTTCTGCCCCAAATGCTCGAAGCACGCTTTTTCGACTTTGTTTATGAGAATTTTCTCGTTAAGTTTTGCGTTTGAGATTTTTATCATAACGTTCTTTTGTGCGGAGAGTGCGCTTTACTTGTTAAAAGTGTTTACATTTCTCTTCTTTTCGTAACTGACTCTGCTGTGATGAATTGACGGCAACACTTCGATTATCGTGCGCTTGATGATTGCAATATCTCCCATAGTGATTGGGCATTCGTCAAACTGGCGCAGTTCCATCTTTTCGTCGACGAGTTTGTTGATTCTTGCCTCGAATTCCTCTTTCGTGTCCGGCATATACGCGCGCATAGCCGCCTCAATCGTGTCTGCAATCATAATTATCGCGGCAATCTTCGTTTGAGGCTTCGGACCTGCGTAGGTGTATTTGTCGACGGCAAGATCGCCCTCTTCTTTGAGCGTCAAAGCCTTGCGGTAGAAATAACCGACCGGAGAAGTGCCGTGATGCTCTCTGCATATTGCGACGATTTCCTTGGGAAGTCTGTTTTGCTTTGCCAAAATCTCGCCGAACAGCGTATGCGAAGTGATCATACTGACGCTGACTTCGGGGATAAGTTCGTCGTGCGGATTGTACGAGGATTGGTTCTCACTGAAATAGATAGGCGCTTTGAGTTTGCCGATGTCGTGATAGTACGCCGCGCATCTCGCCATATTCGGATTTTCGCCGATTGCGGAAGCGCACGCTTCTGCAAGGTTGCCCACGACGAGCGAGTGGTTGAAAGTGCCGGGAGCTTCGCTTGCAAGACGCTTCAAAAGCGGATTCGACAAGTTGCAAAGCTCGTTCAGACGGAAATCGTCCGCAATATTGAACATACCTTCGAAAATTGCGACGAGAGGCATAAACACCAACGACGCCGCGATATTTGCGCCGTACGACCACACAACGTGCCACAAAAGGTTCATGCTCGTATCGCCGCTTGCAAGCGTAAACATAACCACAAGCGGTTGCATCAACAGCGGAGTTGCCATTGATACAAGCAAAAATTTGAGGCGCGAAAGATGCTTTTTCTCATAGAAATTGACGATTATCGCGCACAAACTGTTGCAAACGACGGACGCAATCACGGTGGTATAATCGTAAGTC
>JBNMJA010000029.1:0-13966 GCA_050873585.1 Bacillota bacterium
AGCTATGCTTTCATCTTTGTAACTCCTGTATCTGTTCGCTTGTTTTCGTCGTGCGTGAGCCTTGTGTGCGTAGTACAAGCGACTGCGCCGTGTTGTTGGCCACGCCTGGCGCACAAAGCGCAGTGGCATAACAAGAGGACGATACTCTTCTATGTGAGTGCCGATTGTCTCCCCCGCGAACGACGATTTCTTTTGTAGAGAAATGACGTTAGTTTGAGTGGTGGGAGAAATACCGGCGTGGTCCGGAAAGAGGGGGTGCATCTTTTTAGGGAGCTAAACGCCCAACTCTTGTAGAGGAAGAACTTTCACTTATTCGAAGCGTTCTCAATTAATTCGCAAATTTGCTCACATACCTATATACACCGTCAAGAAGTTTGCGATATTCTCAAGCGAACTGAGTTCCACCCACTTTTTGCCGCTTGCGGCGATTTTTTCGCCCGTATCCGTCTGCAACAGTCTATACAAAAGTCCGACGATTTCGAGGTCGTTTTTTGCCACGAGACAAAGTTCGTGCGAGGCAAGGTACAGTATGTCCGACGACTCGTGTTCCGAGGACTTTGCCACGATAGACGGCACGCCGAGTTTGAAGCACTTATACAGCGTAGCGGGATCGTACTGCGTGATAGCGGCGTCGCACACGGGCAAGCAATCGTCGATTTGCTCGGACGATTGCAAAAACACGACCTTCGTTTGCGGAGATTTCACCGACATAGACGAGAGTATTTGCAGCATACGTTCGTCTTTGACGTACACGGCGAGATTTGCGATTTCGCCTTGGTCGAGCAAGAGCGAAAACACGTCCTCGAGTTGCTTTTTATTTTGCAGATTGACGTACACGGTTTTGACTTTGGGAAGTCCGAGTTCCTGCTTTTTGAGAACGATTTCCTCTCTCGTTTTGGGAGCGATTTCAAAAGGCAATCCCATCACCATAACGTCCTTGGATTTTATGCCTTGTCGCACCAAATCGGCTTTTACGTCGGCATTTTCGACGATAAACACGTTAGTTGCGTCGTCGTGAACGCGTTTTGGTAGTGTAAACGATTGCAACATATATATGATTTGGGTGCCGAATCTTGCCCTGCGTTTAGCTTCGACGGCGCAGTGATGCGCATACGGCGTAACGCACAAAATATACTCGGGGTGAAAACGCTTTATCATATTGTTGATACGATTCACGCGCTTTGACAAACTCTTGAGTTTGAACATATCGCGAATCACGCCCTTATCCTTTTTCTCTAGCAGATACTGGTATTCGCTTCCGCTGTCCATGAGTCTGTCGAGAGCGGACAGTTTTGTAGCCGAGCCGTACTTATCGTCGCTCATCACCACGACGTTATGCGTTCCGATTTTGCGGATAGCCTCGGCGATTTTTTGTGAAATGCCGTCGCTTTCGTCCCGCGAAGTCAGTATCAGAATAATACGTTTTCTAAACATTTTTTGCCCCTCGTTGCACTTTCGTTCTGCTTCCGTTCTGCTTTCGTTGCACTTTCGTTCTGCTATCGTAGCGTTCACGTTGCGCCTTAAATTACTCACTCGTTACGCCACAGGCTGTCGCTATCGTGCGTTTCCTTACTTATACGATGCAATACGTTTTCGGTTCTTTTATGCCGTTTTCTTATCAGTCCTCGACGATGACGGGAATGATAATAGGGAATTGTCTGTCCTTATAGAAGAGTTTTCTCACGGCTTTTTTGACCATTCTTGCGATCTCGTTTACGTCGACCTTATCGAAGTCCGCGCCGTTGATCGTATCGACCGTCGCGTTCTTTATGGAACTTATTACGTCGTCTGTGAGATTGAATCCTCTTGCGACGATATCGACGTCGCCCACGACCTTTCCCTGATCGGTATCCACAGCGCACAGCACCACGAGCATACCGTATTCGGCGAGTGATTTTCTGTCGTTGACGACGGATTTTCCGTTTTCGAGCACGACGCCGTCCACGTACGCGTTGCCAGCGATGACGTTAGAGTGCTGTTTGATTCCCTTATGGTTCACGCCGTAGCACTCTCCGATATTTGGGATTACGATATTTTTAGAGGGAACGCCGAGCGTTTTTGCGATTTCTGCGTGCTTATGCTGATGGCGGTATTCGCCGTGCACGGGCATAAAGTATTCGGGTTGCACGAGGGTGAGCATAAGTTTGAGTTCCTCCTCGTACGCGTGACCCGAAACGTGAATATCGTTCATAGCGTCGTAAATGACGTTTGCGCCCTTCCTGAACAGATCGTTGATGACGTCGTACACGGATTTTTCGTTGCCGGGGATAGGCGAAGACGACAGCACGACGAGATCTTGCGGCCCGATATTGATCTTATTGAACTCTCCTTTTGAGAGTTTATTGAGAGCGGACAGCGGTTCGCCCTGCGAGCCTGTAGCTAGAATAACGGTTTCGCTCGGGAGCAGTTTTCCGACGCTGTCGACGATAACGCCCTTGGGCACTTGCAACTCACCGCAAGCGGAAGCAACGTCCGCCATACCCTTCATACTTCTGCCTGCGAGCACGACTTTTCTATGGTACTTATGCGCGAGCGAAAGCACCTGTTGCACGCGGTAGTTCGACGATGCAAAGCAAGCGATGACGATTCTCTTATCTAGGTTTGAAGCAAAGATATTCTCAAGCGTCTGCCCTACGACTTTTTCTGAGGTAGAACTGCCCTTTCTTTCGACGTTAGTTGACTCGCCGAGCATCAAAAGCACGCCTTTTGCGCCGATTTCGGCGATTCTTCCGATATCCGTTTTCTTGCCGTCGATGGGTGTGTTGTCGATTTTGAAGTCGCCCGTAACGAACACCGTTCCCACCTGAGTGGTGATAGCAAGCGCGCACGCGCCCGCCATAGAGTGACACACTTTGATAAATTCGACCTTAAAACCGCCGAGCGTAACGGTATCCCCTGCCGAAACTGTGACGAGATTGCATTTTTTGCCGTTCTTATCGAGTTTTCTTTTCAGAAGCCCGATAGTGAGCGCAGTGCCGTAGATAGGCACGTTTTTGAGGTCGTCGGCGTAATAGGGAATCGCGCCGATATGGTCCTCGTGGCCGTGAGTCAGCACGATACCGCGAAGTTTCGAGATATTGTCTTTGACGTAGGTAATATCGGGTATGATAGCGTCGATACCGGGCGCTTCGTCGTTAGTAGCGAACGATACGCCGCAATCGACGATAATCATATCGTCGCCGCATTCGATAGCGGTCATATTTTTGCCGACCTCACCCACGCCGCCGAGGAAGGTTACCTTAACTGTTTTTGCGTTTTTAGCCATATATATAACTCCGAAAATACTTATTTTTAGATCGGGGTGTGGGGCAAGCCCCACCCTCAATTAATAATTATTAATTAATCTTACACTATTTTTATCTCTCACGCAAGAGTTTCGCCCAAAAGCGTCAAAATCAACGCCTTAAATCGAAAAAATATCTTTACAAAACCTCGTTTTGCCTTTACGATTATAGTATATCGAATCGCTCGTTTCATAGCGATTATGACACTGAAAAGGAGAATTTTATGAGAGTTTACAATTTCTCGGCAGGTCCGAGTATGCTCCCGCTCGAAGTCATCGAGGAAGCAGGCAGAAACATAGCCGATTACAACGGTTCGGGTATGAGCGTAATGGAGATGAGCCACCGTTCCAAATGGTACGACGCCATCAACACCGAAGCGCTCGATTTGGTGCGCGAACTTATGGCTTTGCCCGACGATTATCACGTCATAATGGTTCAAGGCGGCGCGTCCACTCAGTTTGAAGCGATCCCCCTCAACCTTCTCAAGACGGGAAAAGCGGACTATATCGTCACTGGCAACTTTGCAAAGAAAGCGTACAAAGAAGCGCAAAAATACGGCGATATCCGTCTCGTAGCGTCCAGCGAAGACAAAAAATTCACTTATATTCCCAAGACCACTCGTGAAGATTTCAGACAAGACGCAAGTTACGTTCATATCACCGAAAACAACACCATTTTCGGTCTTAAATACAACACTCTTCCCGACACGGGCGACGTTCCTCTCGTTGCGGACTTGTCCTCTTGCATAATGAGCGAGGTTATCGACCCGAGCAAATATTCTCTCATCTACGCGGGCGCGCAAAAGAATCTTGCTCCGGCAGGCGTAACGCTGGTTATCGTCAAAGACGATATGCTCGGCGGCGAACTTCCGATTTGCCCCACTATGCTCAAATATCGCACGCGAATAGATGCAAACAGCCTCTACAACACGCCTCCGTGCTGGTCTATTTACATGATGATGCTCAACCTTCGTCACCTCAAAAAACTCGGCGGAGTCAAAGTCATGGAGCAAATCAATCGCGAAAAGGCAAAAATGCTCTACGATTTCATCGACGAGAGCGATTTCTACGAGAACTTCGTTGAAAAAGAGAGCCGTTCTCTTATGAACATACCCTTCGTATCTCCCAGTGACGAACTCAACGCAAAATTCGTCAAAGAAGCCGAGCAAGCAGGGCTCGTCAGCCTCAAAGGGCACAAACTCGTCGGCGGCATGAGAGCGTCCATCTACAACGCAATGCCCGTCGAAGGCGTAAAAGCGCTCATCGACTTTATGAAGAAGTTTGAACTTGAAAACAAATAAAGCGAGGCAATATATGGACGTTTTGAAACTCAATTCTATATCCAAACTCGCAAACCCCGTTCTTGAAGGATACAATGTCACCGACACGAGCGAAAATCCCGTCGGAATCCTCGTTCGCTCCTTCAAAATGGACGAATACGCGCTTCCCTCTTCCGTCTTGGCGGTAGCAAGAGCGGGCGCAGGCGTCAACAATATTCCGCACGCGGATTACGCAAAGAAAGGCGTATGCGTGTTCAACACACCGGGCGCAAACGCAGATGCCGTCAAAGAACTCGTCATTGCCGCCCTCATCATCGGCGCGCGCAATATCAGCGAAGCGATCGACTGGGCAAGCACTCTTAAAGGCGACGACGTTGCAAAGCAAGTAGAAAAAGGCAAAGGTCAATTCGCAGGCAACGAAATCGCAGGCAAAACACTTTGTGTTTTGGGTCTCGGCGCAATAGGCAGAAAAGTCGCAATCTCGGCGCACGCTTTGGGCATGAACGTAGTCGGTTACGACCCCTTCATCTCCCAAGCGGCAAAAGATGAAATTCCCTTCGTCACGATTTTCGACGATATGAAAGCAAGTTGGTCGGACGCGGACTTCGTCACTTTGCATATGCCGATGACTCCCGACACCAAAGGGCTCGTCAACGAGCAATCTATAGCCACGATGAAAGACGGTGTTATTCTCGTCAATGCTGCTCGCGGCGAACTTTGCGACGTAGCGGCAATCAAATCCGCCTTGCAAAGCAAAAAAATCCGCAAGTACGTCGTTGATTTCCCCGGCGAAGAGTGCATCGGCACGAGCGGCATCGTCGCAATACCTCACCTCGGAGCGTCAACGGAAGAAGCCGAAGACAATTGCGCGGTAATGGCGGCAACCGAGCTTAAAGATTATATCGAAAACGGCAATATCGCCAATTCCGTAAACCTTCCCAATCTCAAAGCGCCAAAGAGTGCGGCGCATCGTTACACGATCATTTCGACCGACACGGGCGAAAACAGATTCGGCGGAATCAGCGCAACGAGAAACGGACTTCGTTACACGATAATCGACACCGAAGACGAGTTGACCTTGAGCGGCGACGACGTCATTAGAGCAAGAAAGGTGTATTGATTTCTCCCGCAACTCAAAAGGCAGGCTTTTTGCCTGCCTTTTCTTTTTGCGTTTTTCAATATTTTGCGTCAACCCCCGTCTATACGTCGAATCATTAGCGCACTTTTCGTGTTTCAATTCGACGCAATTCAACACTTTTCGTGTTTTTTTGACAAGTTATTATGTCGATTTTGGCGCATTTTTGGCAGTTTTGGTCGATTTATGCCGAAAACACGACACATATCGTGTTTTATTCTTCTTCGACGACTTTCGCAATTTTTCGCAAAGTATTTTGCATTACGTCGGACACTCCGTGACCTTTGAGCAAAATCTCGCAAGGTTTTTCTCTGATTATTGCGTCTATAAGGTTGTATTCTTCTTCATCAAACAAGCGCACTATTTCCACTTGTCGTCTTTGGGTGAGATTCTCCACTTTCTTTCCGTCCGTTGCAATACGATTTCTTCCGCCTTCGCTTCCTGCGATAAATGTCGCTATATCGAAGACGTCTTTTTCTCCGTCGCTTCCTTCGAGCAGTCTTGCCGCAACCTCGGCAACTTCGTTCCACGCCTCTTTAAGCGAACGTAAACGGAAATTGAACACTCCGTCAACATTGTAATCCATACAGTCGGACAAAGTTTTTGCAATCACGTTTTGCTCAAACTCTTTGTCAAAGTGCAGCATCGAACTCAAAAGCGCACACTTTGCCTGCGACATATTTCTTATCGGCAGTCTTTCAAGAAAGAATCTGAGTTTCAAAAAGGACAAAAACACCACGCCTAGCGTCTCGTACATCTCGTTTTCGATTTTTTGCGCCACGTCGCACGACGATGCAAGATATATCCATATTCTTTCGTCGCTTTCTTCGGTTGCGTACGATACGTCTTTGGTGCTTTGAAGTTTTTTCAGAATATAGTCTATTTCTTTTTGGTATTCTTTGCCGATACTAATCACGTTTGACCACATACAACTATTGTATGCAAGCCTTATATAAAAATTAGTGGAATATTTTGTACGATACACAAAACGAAACGCGCCGTCGGCGCGCCTCGTTTTAAGGAAAATTATGTTTGGTAACACACTATTTTATTATCGGCCGACTTTTATGACTTTGCAGTCGCCCGTTCTCGTATCCACTTCGATCTCGATCTCGAAATCGTAGCGTTTTACCTCGAGTTCTATGATATAGGTATAATAACTGCTCTTGAGGTTCTTTCCGTTGTAGTTGAAGTCGGGTTCGATATCGTCAACGTGGAAATCTTCTTTGTTGTTGACCACGACGAAACTATAAGTCGGCGACTCGGTCACAAACTCGTACGCTTTTTGTCTTGCGATATCCACGCAAGCCGCCTTTTTATAAAACGCCGCGTCCTTTGCGTACGATGCCGCCGAACCGAACACTCCGCCAAGAATTGCCGCAACCACGAGCAACACACACACGATCGAGCAGATCGGAATGACGATATATTGCCATTTAAATTTCTTTTTAGCCTTTCTGACATCCTCGACGTCTGCCTCTTTGACGGGAGATTCTTCTCTTATCGATTCGTTTTTGAGAAACTCGTTTGCTTTTGCAAGTTGTTCTTTGACGAATTGCTTTTCTTCCTCCGTAGCGACACCTTCCTGACAGTGTTTGAATGCGTCGTCAAAATTCATATATATGCCTCCAGAATATCTTTGAGTTTGAGCCTTGCTCTATACAGTTTGATTTTCACGTTGTCAACCGACTCGTCTACGATTGAAGCAATCTCTTTGACGGACATCGAGTCGAAATAGTACAATCTCACGATTTCTCTGAAGTCGTCTTTGAGAAGAGATATCGCTTTATAGAGCGCGCGGTACTCGTCCTTTTGAATCACGTCGTCGACAAGCGATTCGTTTGACGGCATATCCGAGGTTATCGCCTCGACTTTCTTGTTTTTCCTCAGCGTGTCGAAATAAAGATTTCTACACACTTTCAGCAGCCAGAATTTGAAGCCGTCTTTTTCCTCGTCGATTGAGCGGATTGCCCTCATATACGCCTCTTGCACGACGTCCTCGGCAAGCGCGCGGTTGTGGCAAAACGAAAAGACGTACAACAGAGCCTCGTTGTAGTATTTCTTAAACAGGGTTTCCCAAGCCGTGCTTTTCATTCGCTCCTCACTTATCAAACGTTTCAACTTCCGTTCGGTTACACTTAATTTCTTATTTTTTTATCAGCTTACGCAAAAGCCCTTTTTCCAAAACTCTCTCGTTTTGTCGTATCGCTTGATTTTAGTTCTTACTCACAACACGCCAGGCATATCGCTTTCACTTCGCTCGTTTTTCAAAAGAGTAGGTTTCATCCTCTAAAAACCAAAACTCGATTTCGGATTATTTCACCGAGTTTCTTTCCATATATTCTTTCGGCGTCATCCCGTATTTCTTTTTGAAACACTGAATGTAATGCGTTTGCGAGCAGAACCCGAAATAATATCCCACCTCTTCGTAGGCAATATCGTCGTATCCGGGTGCGCCTACAAGCAATTCTTTCGACGCTTCCAATTTTTCGGACACGATATACTCGTGCATCGTCACACCCACGCATTCCTTAAATTCCTTTGAAAGATAACTTGAGCTCAGTCCGCACTCTTGAGCAACGTCCTCGCATCTCAATCTTTCGTGCAAGCGTGCGCTTATACATTTTATAGCCTTGCGCACGGACGGCGGATATTCAAGCCTTTGACGGTTGCAACTCACGAGCATCGTAATCTCGGTTGCCTTCTCCACGAGAAAATTCAAAATATCTTCGGTTTTATTCATTTTGTCAACGCACTGTATGTACGAGTCCGAAAGGTTGTACGCCTCGTTCTCCATCAGTCCGCCTTCAACCGCATACCTCGTTGCAAGCGTAATGCAACTCACCGCAAAATATTTGACCTGTCGCAAATTGTCGTCGCTCATTCTTCCCACGACCAACGCCTCGCTCATAAAACTCTTCATATTTTTTTGAAGACCGCCGACGTCCCCGTTTTTCACAAACGTATAAAATTCGACCTCACGACTGTACGGGGTATGGACGATGCCGCTCTCGCGTTGCTCGAAAACGGGGCTGTGAACGCCCTTTGGCAAAAACTTGACGATAATCTCTTTTTTTTCACTGTTTTTCATACCAAAATCATAGCATTTTTTGCATATTTTACAACCGTTTTTTGATATTTTGTTCGGATTTTTGATATAACTTTCATACAAAGTGCATTACAATAGTATCATCGGAGGTGGATTCCAAGCACTCGAAAAAATGAATTTCGAGCGCTCGAAACGATGGATTCATCTCTCAACGAGACTGATTCCAAAAACTCAAAAAACCGACTGAAAACATATGTTTTTAGGCAAATTTCGTTCGGTTTTTTGGTACGACTTACAAAAAAAACAGTATCATCCGAGGTGGATTATGAGCACCCAAAAGACTGACTGGAAACGTATGATTGAAGGCAAATTGTACAATTCCGCAAGCAAAGATATCTTTTGGCAACACGCAAAAGGTATGTATCTTACGCAAAAGCTCAACAAGTGCCCGATTTGGAACGCACCCCGCCAAAAGCGCATTCTAAACAGGTTAATTCCCTCTTCGAAGGGCAAATCTATGTGGGTTTTCACTCCGTTTTACTGTGAATACGGCGTCAATATTCACGTCGGCAACGACGTTTTTGTCAACTATAGTTGCACTCTTTTGGACATTTCTCCCATCACTTTGGAAGACGGCGTATGGCTCGGCACAAACGTCACCATTGCAACACCTTGTCATCCTCTCATCGCCGCCGAGCGCGTCAATCAAAACTACCCCGACGGTTATCACGATTTGGAGTACTCAAAGCCCGTTAGAATACAGAAAAACGCATGGATTGCGTCAAACGTAGTGATCTGCGGAGGCGTCACGATCGGCGAGGGATCGGTCATCGGAGCAGGCAGCGTCGTGACCCGAGACATCCCTGCAGGATGCATTGCGGTGGGTAATCCTTGCAGAGTTTTGCGCAAAATCGACGAGAACGACCGCCTCGACGTTTGGAACACCTATATCA
Organism: Bacillota bacterium; assembly: GCA_050873585.1. Taxonomy (GTDB): domain Bacteria; phylum Bacillota; class Clostridia; order Christensenellales; family CAG-917; genus CAG-475. The sequence goes on from JBNMJA010000029.1 coordinate 9,701, forward strand.
ACGACGAGATGCCGCTCTCGGTTCGTGATAAAGAAAAACTCGCCGCTCAAAAATAATCGTCTATCCGATTGCAAAATTCATATTGTGCATCGAATGTAAAAATGATATAATAAAATATAGTCATTCAAGACTTATTAAATCGTATATAGCGCGCACGTGTATTAGATAGTGCGGCGAAAAGACGAAAAAAACACAGAATCGGTGTTTTATCACCGAAAAACAAAAATATAAACACTCTGTTGGAGGAAAATATGAACGAGAACGATTACAAGGCTATACTTGCAAAACTTACTCTCGACGAGAAAGTTAAAATGCTTTCCGGCTCTACGAACTGGCTTACGCAACCGATCAAACGCGACGGAATCGACATTCCTGCCGTGCGTATGAGCGACGGTCCGAGCGGACTCAGACGTGAAAAAATGGGCAAGGGCGTCAACATTATGCAAACGCCCGAACCTGCGACTTGCTTCCCCGGCGCAGTCACGACGGCGTCGAGCTGGGACGTTGACCTCGTTGAAGAAGTGGGCGAGGCAATCGCAATCGAGGCACAGTCCCTCGGCGTTTCCACAGTTCTTGGTCCCGGCGTAAACATCAAGAGAGGTCCTCTTTGCGGAAGAAACTTCGAATACTTCTCCGAGGACCCGTTCCTTGCAGGACGCATGGGCGGAGCGTGGGTGCACGGCGTACAAAAGAAAAACGTCGGCACTTCCCTCAAGCACTATCTTGCCAACAACCAAGAATACATAAGAATGACGATTGACTCTATCGTTGACGAACGCACTCTTCGTGAAATCTATATGCCCGCATTCGAGCATATCGTCAAAACCGAGCAACCCACAACCGTTATGTGCTCGTACAACCGCCTCAACGGCACATATTTGAGCGACTACAAGCGTTTCCTCACAGACGTTTTGCGCGACGAATGGGGATTTAAAGGCATCGTCGTGAGCGACTGGGGCGCAGTCAACGACCGCGCAGAAGGCGTCAAAGCAGGCATGGACCTCGAAATGCCCGGCAGCAAAGGTCTTAACGACGACAACGTTTATAAAGCGCTCAAAGCAGGCACGCTTACCGAAGCGGATATCGACAAAGTGGTGCTTCGTCTCATCAAATTTGCATACGAAAACATCGTGCGCGAAGTCAAAGGCATCACGTTCGATATAGAAAAACACAACGCTATCGCGCGCAAAGCGGCGGAAGGCGGAGCGGTTCTTCTCAAAAACGACGGCATTCTTCCTTTGAGCAAGAAGCAGAATATCGCCGTCATCGGCAAACTCGCAAAGAAACTCCGTTATCAAGGCGGTGGTTCGAGCCACATTCTTCCCACAAAACTCACCTCTTTCACCGACGCGCTCGACAAAGCAGGTCAGGCATACGAATACGCAGACGGTTACGTTCTCAAAGGCGAGGGCTACAAAAAGAGCCTTGTGAACAAAGCGGTCAAAGCGGCAAAAGGCAAAGACGTCGTTCTTCTCTTCGTCGGACTTACCGACGCTTTTGAATCGGAAGGCTACGACCGTCATCATATCAAGATGCCCTCTGCGCACGTCACCCTCATCAACGAAATTCTGAAAGTCAACAAAAACGTCGTCGTGGTGCTTTCGTGCGGTTCGCCCGTCGAAATCGGCGACTGGGACAAGAGCGTAAAAGGCATACTCAACCTCTATCTCGGAGGTCAGGCAGGCGGCGAGGCAGCATACAATCTCCTCTACGGCAAGGTCAACCCATCGGGCAAACTTGCAGAAACCTTCCCTGTGCACGAGGACGATTATCTCGGCTCGAAATACTTCCGTATGGGACCGAGAACCGTTGAATACCGCGAAGGCATTTACGTCGGATACCGCTATTACGACAGCGCGAAAAAGAGAGTCAAATATCCCTTCGGTTTCGGACTTTCGTACACTCAATTCGAATACTCGAATCTTCGTTTGAGCGCAGACGCAATCAACGAAGGCGATCCCTTCACCGTCACTTTCACCGTCAAAAACACGGGCAAAGTTGCAGGCAGTGAAATCGCACAACTTTACGTCAACGACGTCGAAAGCACTCTCTACCGTCCCGAAAAAGAACTCAAAGGATTCAAGAAGGTGTTCTTGCAACCGGGTGAAGAAAAAGACGTTGAAATCAGCCTCGATTCAAGAGCGTTTGCATACTACAACGTTGCAATCAACGACTGGCACGTCGAAAGCGGCGATTTCAAAATTCTAATCGGTGCGTCCTCTCGCGATATCAAACTCGAAGGAACGGTCAACGTCACCTCCAAGAATCCCGACGCACAAATCCCCGACTACAAAGCAGTTGCGCCTTGCTACTACGATATCGCAAACGCAACCGAAATCCCCGTCGAGCAATTCGAGGCTCTCTACGGCGCAAAAATGATTGAAAATCGCCCCTACGAAAAGGGAGAGTTGCTTGCAAACAACACTATCGGTCAATGCAGAGTGTCACGCTTCGGAAAGTTTATGTACAATCTGTGTGTCGGCATAATCAATCTCGTCGCACTCTCGTCCGAAAACCCCGAAATGCTCACAAACTCCGTCAAGGATATGCCCTACCGCACGATTGCGGCTTGGTCAATGGGTATCATCTCCAAACGCTCGCTGGACGGACTCGTTGATATGCTCAACGGCAGAAAAGGCGGATTCCGCAGATTCCTCAAAGGATTCGGCAAAGAAAAAGAAGCAAAGAAATAATCGCAATATCGCGATAAACGAAAGGCACTCGTTTGAGTGCCTTTCATTTTGTAAAAAATTCGTTATAGTTTATTTGTCGTTTCTGTGCAAGACTTCGTACGCCATCTTGGGATTGTCCGTCATTATGCAATCCGCACCGTTGACTTGAAGTTTTGCAACGTCGTCGGGATCGTTTATCGTCCAATACTGCACCGCAATGCCGAGGCTGTGCGCAAAATCGATAAACTCTTTGGTGGACAAGTCGAAGAATCCGTTGAAACCCATCGGAATCTGCAAAACTTTGAAATTGAATTTTGCGTTGGTATTGCCGTAAAGGAACGCATAATAGAAGTCCAAAACCTCGGTGATGCCCGCAGAACGCACGACTTTTTGCTCGAATGTGCCCAAAGCGTTGCACTCGTCAACATACTTGCTTATTTCGCCGTGAAACGTTCCGAAAGCAGTGCGATCAACGATATCGTATTCAACCATCATGCGATAAAGTTTGTTCATGGCACGTCTTCCGACGTCGTCGCCGTCCTTGATTTCGATGACGTAATTCATCGTTTTGTCGGGGCGCGCTACCTTTTCGACATATTCCAAAACCTCTTGCAAAGTTGCGATACGCACATCTTTGAGTTGGTCGTCGGACTTGCCGCGATACTTATATTCGCCCTCTTGCGTCTTAAAATTGTAGCCGAAGTTGTAGGTTTTGAGTTCGGCAAGCGTCATATCGCAAATCTTGCCCGAGCCGTCCGAGGTGCGATCGATTTCGTGGTCGTGCATAAGCACGAGAACGTCGTCTTTGGTCAGATGCAAGTCGAATTCGAGAATATCGACTTTATAATTTTCTCTTTGCGCCTCTTCCATGCACTGCTTGAACGCCGCCATAGTTTCTTCTGGTTCGAGAACGCCGCCTGCACGGTGAGCGGACAGCATAAGTCCTTCGGGCTTATGAAACGCAATATACTGATTGTCGCCGACGTAATCTGTGACGCGATCGACTCTTGCGCACTTGCCCGTGAGCGGCAAAATCACGACGTTGAGAACGAGTACGAACAACAGCGTGCCTACAATCGACCATACGATTGCATTCTTGACGCATTTTTTGCGCTTTTTCACTTGCGCCTTAACTTCGGGAGAGTCAGTGAGCAAAACTTCGACGCCGTCTGCGTCATGCTTGAAAAATTCATTCAACTTGATTTTCATTTTTCACCTTATCATAGAATATTTATAATTGAATATTATAGCACACCAAAGCCGAGGCGTAAATACCTTGACGCATTTTTCCGAACATATGTATATTTGCGCATATACGAACACGAGAATTCTTATATGCAAATATGCTCCCCCGAGAATATGAGAAACGACTATTCTTTTTTTATTGCACAATCAACTTATAACACATCTCAAGATATTTTTCGTTTTGCAGATGAGCACGAAGTATTCTCAATCGCCGTGCGATGACGACGAGCGCTCCGCGCGGCCATAAGCCGCGCTTTCGTTTTATCGGAAACAATGAAATAAAAAAACCACAAACTACGTTCGCTTGATTTTTTCGAGCTGATGACGGCAAGCAAAGGCGATGAGAGCA
>JBNMJA010000030.1:0-13472 GCA_050873585.1 Bacillota bacterium
ACCTCAAACTAGAAGTCACGCAAGCTGCAAAAGACCTCACCGTTGACGGCGGCTACGACGTAACCTTCGGCGCAAGACCCTTGAAGCGTTATATTGAAAGCAACGTCGAAACCAAAGTCGCGCGCACGATCTTGCAAGGCAATATGGACGAGGGCGACACCATCGTCGTTGACGCTCAAAACGGCGAAATGACAGTCACCTCGAAGCATTGATTCCCATTTGTGCGCCCGTAAGGCGCGCGCAACCGACACAAAACCCCTCATAATTTTCCCTTTAAAAAAGAAGCGACGGATTTCATATCCGCCGTTTCTTTTTTGTTTTGAAAATGTATTTTTTATACTTAATCAGCACGTTTTACATAAACGTACTTTTCTTTATACGGATAAGAGCCTGCTGCTTCAACTGCAATTTCATCGTATGACTTACCGACAAGTTCGATCTCTTGCGTCATTTCTTTGTCGGAATAATATTTAAGTTTTGAAGAATCAATCGTTTTGCCATATGCCGAAACTGCAAACGTGTCGGCAGTCAATTTTGCCGTTGTATCTTCAACATAACAATAGTAATCTTTATTTTCGTAGTTGAAAACAATAAACGTTGAGCCAAAACTGCAATAGAGAATAAAGAACGCAGTATCTTGGTCGATTACACAGTCATCGTTGTGCTTTTTTGTACAAGCGGAGTCGAGATAGAACCCCCATGGATCAAGGCGTCCCATTGTGCCATCGTATTTCTCATAATTCGAAAAATAATCTTCTGTTGAAAAAGTGCTCCCTTTTTTTATGGTGATTGTGTGTCCCAACCTTGGATTTTCATCGTGACCTGTGGATACAGAATAAACTTTGACAGTTACGGTTTTTTCATTGTCGCATGCAACGAAAGCCGTCATCAACAGCGCAAGCAAAAGGCAAGTTGTCAAAATGAGTGCAAATTTCTTTTTCATAAAAAGTCTACCGTTTCACTATTTTCGAGCACCGCTCGATACCAAAAATATATGCCACTTCGATAGTTTATATCGACAATTTCACTCTATCATAGATGATATGGGTTGTCAACGTCTGCTTTCGCCTGTTTATCGTACAGAAAAAAAAAGACGTATTGAGTGAAAATTCGCCAAATTTAAGCGTGAACAACACCCAACCGCAATTGTCAATTGTCTGTTGTCAATTCAACTCAACTTATTCTCTGCAAATGCGGCAATGCGTAGGCAAAAAACTTCTTGTATGCGGCGCATTTGTCGATATCGATGCGCTCGCGTTTGCAACCGTTGCGGCACATACGGAAATATTTGCACTCCTTGCACTTGTCCTCAACCGCCATACTTTCTTTGATAAAATCGATTGCAATCGGGTGCTTGGACAGAGCAAAAAAGTCCGTGTCGTTTATGTTGCCCATTGCGTAGCAATCCAGACAATAGAAATCGCACGGATAGACTTCTCCGTCGCCTTCGATGACGAATTGGTGACAGCAATGCCCTTCCATTCCGCACTGTTCGGGGCACTCGAAGTGCGCAAGGCGCACGAAATTGTCAAACTGGCGTATGGAAGTATACTTGCCGTCCATACAGTCTTTGAGATATAGCGAAAAGCACTTTTCCAAAAACTCGCAATAATCCTCGCTCGACACGGAATAATCCTCACTCTCGCTCGGGAACGGCTCACCGTAGGTCTTTTCGGACAACGGTTTTCCGCTCTCGTCAAGGCGCAAAGGCTTGAGCATGGGTATAAACTGCAAGTGCCTGAAATTCTGCTTTTTGAAAAATCTGTATATAGGCACGATTCTGTTTGCAACCTGCTTGGTGAGCACGGTGAGAATATTGAATTCCACACCGTATTTTTGCAACAGTTTCGCTCCGTTGAGCGCACGGGCAAAAGTCGGATTTCCGCTTGCGTCGACGCGCAAAGAATCTGCAATTTCGTCACCGTCAAGGCTCAATCCGATGAGATAGCCACCTCTTTTGAATATGGCGCACCACTCGTCGTCGATGAGCGTACCGTTGGTTTGCACGCCTATGCTTACGGGCGCACGATTGACGTTGAGTTCACGGATTAACTCGTGGAGTTTTCTGAAAAAGTCCTTGCCTGCAAGCAATGGTTCTCCGCCTTGAAAAGACAGCATAACCCTATCGTTTCCTGCAAAATCGAACGCCTTTTTGAGCGTGGCGCGAAGAGTTTGCTCACTCATCAACCCGTGCGAAGGCATCTCTCTGCAATCCGACAGAGAGTTATAGAAGCAGTATTTGCATCGTAAATTGCAGTTTGACGACGCTGGTTTTAGCATTATACTGATATTCATATTTTTTTATTGGTTGTTGTTATAGTTTTATCGCTCATTCGGAGACGGAACTCGAGCCGCAACGGCGGCGAGCCAGGGAGCGCCGAACTTGACGAATAGTACAAGCGACTGCGCCGTGTTGTTGGCCACCGCCTGGCGCACAAAGCGCAGTGGCATAAGTAGAGAAATGTCCCTATCTATGTGAGTGCCGAGTGTTGTCCCCCGCTACGCGGTCGCCGTGGGTTCCCTCAAACATAGCGCAGAGGGGAACGGCGATAGGGAAAACACGTGAGGAAAGGGGAAATTACATTTAGGTTGTTTACTATTCTTCATCGGCATCGTATATCACGCTATAACTCGTCGTAGTTCTCACTGCATTTTGGATTGCGCATTGCGTGGCACGGACGACTGCCGATTGGAGCACGGCAAGATTTGCCACGGGGCGTTTTCCGCTTGCCATGCAGAACATAGTGTCGCCGTCGTACATTGTGTGCACGGGGCGAATTGCTCTTGCAAGCCCGTTATGAGATATGCTCGCAAGTCTGTTTACGTCCACCTTGTCGAGTTTTGCGTCGGTGAGAATACAACCTATCGTGGTGTTCGTTCCAAACGCAAGTTTCAGAACGTCGCCTTCCGAAAGGCACTTTTCGGTGTCAATAAACTCACCGTTTTTGCCCTTTGCGCCCGCTATGATTTTGCCCTCGTCGTCCACTATATCGCCCATTGCATTGACCGCCACGATTGCCGTAATCGTCACGCCAAGCACCTTTACGGTTGCCGCGCCTATACCGCTCTTGCAAGCGTTTTTGACGCCTCTTATTTTCCCGACGGTTGCGCCTCTTCCTGCACCGACATTGCCGAAAACAGTGGTTTTTGATGCGTTTTCGCACGCTTTAAGTCCGTATTCTGCGGTCGGATAATGATATTCCTTTTGGTTGAGGTCGTACAAAACCGCACCGCACACTATAGGCACGATTTTGCCGAGGCTCTTGTACCCTACGCCTTTTTGGCGCAGATATTCCATAACGCCGACGGTCGAAGCAAGCCCGTATGCAGAACCTCCCGACAGCACCACGGCGTTTATCTTCTGCATCATCTTTTCGTTGTGCAAAAGGTCGGTTTCTCTCGTGCCGGGAGCGCCGCCCCTACAGTCCACGCCGCCGACTGCGCCGTTTGGAGCAAGGATTACGCTCACGCCCGTGAAGTCGTCCTCGTAGTGTCCGATTTTGAATCCCGATGGTATGGTAACGTTCATTTTATTCCCTCAAAAAACGAAAGTCCCCCTCAAAAAAGAAGGACTTTCCGCCAAATTATTTGCACAAGTCGTCAATGCTCGTTTGCTCGTATATGATAAATTTGTCAAAGAAATCGGCAACATCCTTTTGCATCTGTTCTCCGCACCAGTCGTAAAACACTTCGTGTCTTGCGCCGGGATAAAGATGAAGTTCGGTCTTTATGCCGTTTGCTCTGTACATTTTGTCGAGTTTTCTCACGCCCTTGCCCATCTGCCCGACGGAATCCGCGTCGCCCGAGAACATACCGATTGCGGTTGCGGGATTGAGTTTTGCCTGCGCTTTTTTACTATAGAGTTTTGACGTTTCTTTCATCATATAGAAGTCAAACCCTACGGACATATTTTGGTGCGCAAGAGGATCTGCAAGCACGTCCTCACGCCTTGCTCTGACGCTGTTTGCCCATTGCAGTTTGCCCTCGTCGCCCTTGAATTTTTGGAAGTTGTCGCTCACCCAGTTGACGATGCGAGGACGCCAGTTTCTTGCAACGAGGAAAATCGGCGCAACGGCGATTTTGCCGAAATTGAACAAATCTCTCATATGCCCCGACCCAACAAGAGCGATTGCCTTGACGTCCGTGCCTTCCTGCGCAAAGGCTTGAGAGAGAAAACTGCCGTAACTGTGTCCCATAAGGAATATCGGCAAATCATATCGCGATTTGAGCCATTCTCTGAAAAACAACTCGTCTTTCAAAGTCTTTTTGAATATATTACCGGGGTGCTTGCCTCTAGTTTCGTCGGTTTCGGTCAAGCCGTGCGCGCGGTGGTCGTCGCCAAAGACGATATAGCCTCTCGAATTGAGATAGCGCGCAAACTCGTCGTAACGCCCTGCATACTCGCTCATTCCGTGCACGAGTTGAATCACGCCCTTCGGATTTTGAACGTCGTCCCAAAGCCTGCAATAAATCTCGGTGTTGTCAAAACTTTTGAGTTTGAACTCTTTCATATGCGCCTCTTTGCAAAAACAAGGTTTTATTAAGCCCATTATAACTAATAAAACTCATTTTATCAATAGCGGATTGAAAAAATAATGCGCCCGAAATTGCAAATTTTCGCAAAGAGTGTTACACTGAACTTATGCAAGTATCCATAGTTCTCAATTGCGGAAGCCAAATAAAGCGCAAAATCAAAGGTGACAAGGTCGTGTGTTGCGACGGCGGTTTCAACGTATGCCCCGTCACTCCCGACTTGATACTCGGCGATTTCGACTCTCTCGAAAAACCCGAAGGAATCGATATTCCCCTCGTCGAACACAATCCTCACAAGGACACAAGCGACGGCGAACTTGCCGTCTACTACGCAAAGGAAGTTTTGGGCGCGGATTCGGTTGTCTTTTACGGCATTACGGGCGGCAGGGTCGATCACGTGCTGTGCAACCTTGCGATTATGCGCCTTGCCCACACCCTCGGTATGAACGCAAAAGCAGAAGAGGACGGACTCGATATTCACTACGTCGAAGGCGAATTCGATTTGCCCACGCAAAAAGACGAAACGATATCCGTTCTTCCCTACGGCGAAAACGCCCTCGTATCCGATTCTCACAACCTCGAATATCCTCTTGACGATTTGATTCTAACCTCCTGCGATTCTCGCGGACTTAGCAACGTATCTCTCGGCGGCAAAATTCACATAAACGTAAAGCGCGGCGGAGTGTTCGTGTTCAGATATATCAAGCGATAATTTTGCGCAACACGGCTCGAAACGAGCGGAATAATAAGCAGAATAATATGCAATAAAAAACTTTTTTCAAAAAAATAAAAATTTTTTCAAAAAAGTCCAATAAAACGAGAGTTTCGTTTGTATATATAGCGTAAAAACAAAATTCATCGTTTTTCAAAACCTTTCTAATGAAAAAGCACGGCAACGCCGTGCTTTTTGATTTGTTTATTGTTAATGTGTTTTTGAGAGTGCGTACAATCGTTAATAGTTAATTTTTATTTTGGTTTTCTTGGCGTTCGATAATCTGCTTATCGATATCGTCAAGTTCTTCTTCGTCATCGTCGACGGTCTGTTGCTTTTCTGCCGTCGCTTCAGCCGCCTTGTTCAAATCGCTCGACTTTTGCATAAGCGCGGCGAAAGACTTCGACGCGAACAGCGTGCTTCCCGCGACGAGTGCGATGATCATATCAACGAACGCAAACGAGTTGTACGCCATGCTGTACGCAATCGCCGTATCATACTTGTCAAGGTCTGCGTAGTCGGCAAACGCAAAGACGCCCGAACATACGTGGCAAGCGTATCTCAGCACCACCGCAAGTACTCCGCCGAGCAAGAACGCAACCACTTTTTTGTCCTTGAACACGCCCTTTTCCATAAATATTCCGCTCACGCCGATAAGACCGAAAGCAAGAGGATAATCGAGCAAGAACTGCATCGGATGAATGATAAACGGATCCTGCAACGCCTGCAGAACGCCGTATATTGTGCAAACGATAAGACCTCTTCTCGTGCCGAACATACAGCAGTAAATCATAAGCGGAAGAAGGCTTGCGAACGTGACCGATCCGCCTTGCGGAAGTTTGAAAAGTTTTGCGTACGACAATGCAAAGGAAAGAGCGATCGAGATTGCGCCGTACACGATTGAGCGAGTGTCGCTCATCTTGCGCTTATCTCCGACGAACCACAAAACCGCCATTATCACCATAAACACGACTGCGGACACAATCATACCGACGAGGTTTGCGTTGGGATAATACTCTGCTATATCGCCGTAGTATTGCGCCATAAGCACCATCGTTGCGATAAAGCAACCGAGCGTCAAAACGGCGGTGACTATGAAAGAAATCTTGACCGCTTTTTTGCTGAAAAGCGAACTTATGAGCATTGCAATAGCCCCTGCGACAACGGTTATGAGCGTTGCGAGTATGGGATAAAAGAGTTTTGCCTGCATATCGTCGATATTGCATTGAAATTTGACGTAGGCAAACACAACCACCATCGTTAAAGCAAATCCCGTGACTATGCCTATGGCATACTTTTTGAAATCGGCAAATTTATCGCGCTTAAAAAACCACACGAGCAATCCAACGACGATAAACGCCGCCGCCAGAGCAACCGCGAGGTAGAGCGCAACGAATTGCAGTTTGTCACTCAACGTTTCGATATCCATAAAAAAAGTCCTCCAAAACTTTGCTTGGGGGAACTTGAACGAGCGAAAAGCATCTTTATAGTGTTTTGCTTCCTTACGCGAGGATTATCTCACAAGTTTGAGGGTATCATCTCAGCCATACGGCACCCCTAGCGAGTTTTATTTTATGCGCGCGGAGCGTTTTAGTCAATTATTTTGCGAAAATCTCCGCAAAAAAACTCAATTTTTGTCAATTTGCCCATTTTCTTGACTTAGAATACGAAAAGTATTATATTGTTTACTACATCAACGAAGGAGAGATAACTTATGAAGAAACAGTTCAAGAAGCCCGAGTTCAAGCTTCTCAAAGAATTCAAAGCATTCATAACCAAAGGCAACGTTGTCGATCTTGCAGTTGGTATGATTATAGGTGCAGCATTCACCGCAATCGTAACCGCTCTTGTCAACAGCATATTCAAGCCTCTCATCAACGCAATCCCGATGGGTGATTTGCAAGGTCTTATCACGATGCTCGTTGCAAAGAACGCGGACGGTCTCACGGCGGCGGAATGTGCAAAGCAAGGTATCGAGTTCGTGGCGGATATGTCCAAGTCTGTGTATATCGACTGGGGCGCGTTCATTATGGCAATAATCAACTTCCTCATCACCGCAATCGTATTGTTTGCACTCGTCAAACTCATCAATATGGTGCGCGGAGGATTTACGGGACTCAAACGCGATACCAAATTCCTTGAATCTCTCACTCCCGAAGAGAAGGCAACCATCGAAGGCAAAGTTGCAACCAAGAAGGAACTCCGTGCCATCAAAGCGGCTCGCGACGAGGCACAAGCAAAAGCAGAAGCGGAAGCAGCGGCGGCGGCAGAAGCCAATAAGCCCGAAACGACGGACGATTTGCTCCGTGAAATCCGCGACCTTCTCAAAGCGCAACAAGTCGAAAAAGCAACCGCTCTTCTCGACGAGAAAGCAGACAAGGAATAATCCAAACGCAAAACGCAGAAAACCGCTCTCCACGAGCGGTTTTTTCATGCTTATATTGACTTTTTTATATAAAAATGTTATCGTATAGCGGTGCGAAAAACGCGCGCAAGGGAGCAGAATTATGATCGTTACAACCCTTTCTATGATGGAAGCACACAGCATGGCGGGATACGTCATTTTGCTCGCACTCGGAATTCTGTTTGTCGTCAAAGGCGGCGACTGGTTCGTGGACGCGGCAAGTTGGATCGCAGAAGTGTCGGGCATTCCTTCTTTTATCATCGGCGCAACCATCGTCAGCGTGGCAACCACAATTCCCGAAATCTTGGTTTCGAGCATATCGGCGGCGCAAGGACAGGCTTCCATGGCAATAGGCAACGCAGTAGGCTCCGTCAACTGCAACATTGCGCTCATTATGGCAATTTCGCTCGTGTTCACCGCTCCGCTCTTCAAGCGTAAAGACTACGTTTTTAAGGTCGCGATACTCGTTGCGACTATCGCACTCTTGTGGGGACTCAGTTCCAACGGCACTTTCAATTGGTGGAACGCAATAATCATTCTCGCAATGTTCGTGCTTTTCCTCATCGAAAACATCATCAGCGCAAAGAAGCACGCGGATTCTCTCATCAACGACAAAGGCTTTGAAAGCATCGCAGAAAATCAAGCCAAAGGCGAAGGAATACTCTATTCTTACTTCCAAAAACTCGAAAGCAGAAAAATCATGCTCAAAAAGACCGGTATGGTCATCGAGAAAAAGGATATCGGCAAAAACATTATTCTCTTCGTTCTCGGTGCGGCAACAATATTCGTTGGCGCGCAACTTATGTGCGACAACGGCGCAGAGTTTGCTCGTGCGCTCAACGTTCCCGAAGGAATCATCGGCGTCACAATTCTTGCAGTAGGCACGTCTTTGCCTGAACTCGTCACGGCAATCACTTCCATAATCAAAAAGAAAGCAGACTTGTCCGTCGGCAACATTATCGGCGCAAATATCATCGACTTGTCCCTCATTCTTCCCATTTGCACGTTTATCACGATGGGCAAGACGGGCAACCCCCTTCCCGTAGACGCACAATCTCTCACCATCGACTTCCCGTTCTGTCTTGCGGTTGCGGGCTTTGCCACGATACCCGCACTGATTATGGGCAAATTCAAACGTTGGCAAGGCGCGATTTTGCTTGCAGGTTATATCGCCTACGTCGTGCTTTTGATTCTCAACACCGTCGGCGTTATCGCAATCTTCTGACAAACACAACCCCTAAAACGAAATACACTCACCAAATCGCAAGCCGCGCAAAAGCGCGGCTTTTTTATTGGAAAAGTCATAAGGATACTATTTATAATCCTTTCGCAAAACAAAATTTTGCGCTATAATCCACGGAGAAACAAAAGTTGCAAAAAACGCTTGTCTATATCGTGAAAATGTTGTAATATATTTGAGCAAAACAACGAAAACGACGTGGGGTCATGGCGCAGTTGGTAGCGCGTTTGAATGGCATTCAAAAGGTCAGGGGTTCGAATCCCCTTGGCTCCACCACAGATGAAAAAAACGAACTCTGATATTAAAACGGAGTTCGCTTTTTTCTTCTCAAGAGACTTTTTCGGCGTTAGATTTAAGTTTTAATCACAACATATATAATCGAATAATTATCTTTTAGCAGGTATTGAGTGTTCGATATCTGCTATTTTTTTTTGCCGTCCGATTTATCGCCTTTCGTCTACGGTTGTAGCACAGTGAAAAGCGGAAGTCAACGGCAAAAATTTTTATCGAAAACTCTGAAATTACCGACTATTACATAAAAAATTTTTGCTTGTCGTTGACTTCCGTCTAACCAACTATAAGGTAAAAACCGTCTAACTTTTCCCGGTGCTACTTCCGTTTTCGCCGAAAGGCGAAAAACGAATCGGAGGTATTCCACAATGAAAGAGTTTCAGAAAGGTATTTTAGATAATGACAAAGTTATCTCGACGGAAAATGTGCAACTTATGGGCGAAGTGATTGCCTTATGTGCCATTAAAACGGTAATAGTCCGTGGCGGTAAAGATTTGCATAATCTCTACAAAGGTTTATTGCACGACGTAAATCGCAACGAAAACGATATGAGTCGTTATTCCGACGGATACGATATTGCACAAGAAGCAATACTGTTCCTTTGCCAACATATGGGCAAAAGGCTTGACGATATTTACGTTACTAAAACAGGTAGAAAAATTACTATAAAGCAAGCGTGTTTCAGTGTTGCCGACAGATACTTGGCTAAAAATTACGTTGCCCCTATGCTTAATACAACAAGCCTTAACGAGCAGATTATGACCGAACCCGAAACAATACTCGACGACGAACAAAAGAACGATTATGCCGCTTTTGACGGGCTTATATCTAAAATGCACTTGACCGCTGTTGAACACGAAACACTTTCTATTCTGATGGCGGGTTTTACAATGCTTCAAATCGGCAAAATACTCAACGTCAATCGCACAACAATCTGGCGCAGGCAAAACAGCATCCGCAAAAAATATATGCAAGCAACTGTTTCTAACTAAAAAATGATTTCAAAACTGAATTTAATAGATTAAAGCCGAGAGCGTTAGACTCTCGGCTTTGGTTGATTAGGATATTTATTGTAAATTTACTATATTGCTTTCGTCTTTGGTTTGAACATTCTTTCGTACAAATTCGGCAATGTCGGAAGGTACGTTATATTTCTTGAACAAACATTCGTCAATTTCCGCTATGCTTTTGCTCCACCAATCTTCTGAATAGTCCTGCGAAGGAACATCGCCCCACGCCGTGGTACTATGTTGAGAAGTCTTGTTTACAAACAGTATTGCACGGGCAAATTTTGTCATTAAATACTTTGCATGTTTTTGCGCTTTGTCAAGACTATCGAAACAACCAGATTCAAGATAAGTTTCGGTGCAAATTTCGTACGGTTTTGCTACGATTATATCGGCAAAAGCACCGCCCAATCCTGCCGTCGCAGACATGTTGCCCCATGCGTAAGGGACGAAAACTTTATATTTGTCTATTGCATTCGTACGTTTGGGAAGCGGGTAATCTCTTGGTATAAATCTTACTTGTTTTAATCCTATAACCTTAATATACGTGTCTGAAATGCGTTCTTCCGACATACTCGGCAGATGATATTTCTCAAAGTCTTCGAACACGTCCGTGCTTAAACCGTACGGTTTACGCACGGACGTGTATTTTTGAAGAGAAATATAAGAACCGCATTTTCTGACACATTCCAACAAATCGAGAATTTGTTGTGGTTTTTGAACCGTTGCTGCCTCCCAAGGTAGTTCTTTTTCGATCGGATTGGAACCGTTGGTTAAAATAAGTTGCTCACCGTCCAATCCATTGTCGTAGCCTTTTTGCCACAATATAATATTTACCCATTCGGCACCTGAAATTCCGGGAAATACGTTTTGGCAATTATCGATATGTATGATTTGTCTATCCGCCTTTATCTCCGGGTTGTTGAGTTTAGACAAGTTATTTGCATTCTTCGGTTCTTGCCATCCTGTCGGGAAAATAAGGCTGACATAATTGTTAGACGTTTTTCTTGCCGCAAGGTAGAAATACGGATATATTTGCTGATGGTTATTGCCTTGATACGGCGGGTTGCCGACAACAGCGTCAAATTTCATTCTATCGCCTCCGATATTCCAAGTTTCGGGGTTCGTCAGTTTTTTGGAAAGACGATCCAAGTCCTTCATACGTTCTTCTACTAATTTAGTAAGATAAATCGCATGAACGTTATTTTTCGAATAGCCCGCAAGTGTACGAATGGTAATCATACGAGCCATTTTTGTTTTGCAAAGCACGAAAATATGCTTGTCCAAGGTGTCGAACCATATTTTTTGCGTCGTTTCGAGGGGTAAATCTTTTTCTTTGCCGGAAACGTTTAGCATATAGAACGAGTACGCGAGATACAGCGGATATAAGCCCGACTTTGAGTTCATTTCAAGCACTTTCGCATCGGTATTTAGGAAAATATCCGAAGTGATTTCGCCGTTGTCTATTACTCGCGGTTCGTCCAATTCCTTTTGAAAATCTTCGTCAAAGAAGTTGTATCCGCCCAATGTATTGCCCATGTGCATATTGACGACGCGCCAAGGCGTAAGGACGGTTTCCTTGTCGGGATTTTTGAATTTTGACATTATTTCGACAATACGCTTTGCTCTGTAAGTAGGCGGCAATTCGTCGGCGGCTTTTGCCATTTTTCTGATACGAAGTCCCGCGCCGATTACAACGTCTTCATCGTAATATCTCAAAATGTCGAGGAACAGATCCTTGCGTAAACCTTTTGGCATAAATTCGCCCCAAGATTCGTCGTCGACGATTTGCACGAAGTCTTTCAGGTGAATGATTTCGGTAATGTCGGCGTCCGCACCATAGAACAAGAGCGGCAAACGTATCGAAACGGCACGCAAGAGATTGAACATTTTCTTTTGTTCTTCTTTTTGCTTTTTATAAAGTTCAAGTGCAGCCTTTTCTTCTTCGGTAAGATCTTTCTTCGGTTTACGCTTTGCTTTGTCTGCCAACTTATGCTGTTCGTCGGTCATACCTGTGTCGGATACAACGACGTCGGTTTGTTTTTTGCCTTTCTTTTGAGGTGTTACCACATCGGCAAGTTTTCGAAGAATGTCCTGATCAAATTGGCTTATTTTCATTCCTGCGTCGGAAAGATAAATCGTATCGTCGTCAAAACCGCTGTTGATTGCCGCGTCAACGGATATGCGTTTGATTTGACGCATCATTTCGTCCACGTTGTAAGAGCGCATAACCGTGCCTTCAACGGAAATGATCGGGCAGAAATTGATAAACTCGCCAAGAGCCTTCTTTGCCTTTTCGTCGTCTTTTAAGCCCTTGTTGGTAACCCTGTGTACTTCAGCAATGACCTTGAGCGTTCTGTCGGGAGCAAAGTCGAAAACGTAACAATTTTTCTTTTGTCTGCCATTGATATAACCCGGAGATTGAACACGAAAAATGGCTTGCATATATCCCGACGCGGAAGTAGATGACGAACCGGAGAGCATCATAACGGCAGTCCATTCGCGAACGGTAACGCCGGTTGTAAGTTTGCCACAAGAAATCGTAATGGTTTTGGGGTATGACTTTATGGAACTACGCACCAAGGTAAGGGCTTCGTCATAAGGTTTTTCTTCGTCACCGTCACCCGCGATATTGACAACCTCGAAATCCTTGAAGTTGGGGTGTCTTTGAATCAATGCGCTAAGTGCTTTTGCCTCTTTTACGCCGGGAACAATCCAGAACGTGTGCGCAAACATATCTCTGTATTCTTTCGTCGAAAACGGATAGTTGCTGTCTTGACTATCGCTTGAAATGAGCGACAAAAAGTTGTACACGTCATCTTCGTATACGAAATCGCCGATGGATTTACCTTCGGGAATAATTCTGAAATCTTTTTCTACGTCGCCCGTCCATGTGCGGAAAAATTCACGGAAATTGAATGCCGAATCTTCGGTAACGAAACGATAGGACGTCGGCATTTGCTCGGACAAGTCGAAGGTGAAAATGTTCATCTTCGGGAGTTCTTCGTAAGGATTTCGCTCGTTTGGATGATTTTCTTCCCATTCCGCCTTGGCTTTTTGTTCGTCGACGTAAGTCCACGTGTACTTGTTTTCGTCAAACTCGCTCATTATGTTATAGGGAGTACCCGACAACAACAATACTTTCGTACCGGGTTTACGCAATGTTTTTATAACGGCGTCGCCTAAGTCGGTAGAAGTGCCTTCGTGCGCTTCGTCAATGATAAGCAAATCCCAGTCCATATCGAAAACGGCATTGTTTTTGTTGTATTTTCCACCGACTCGTTG
>JBNMJA010000031.1:0-13324 GCA_050873585.1 Bacillota bacterium
AGACATTCGCACTCTGATATTGAGTTCTGATTTGCGGTAAAAGCATTAAAAACAAATTAATTTGGCATATTGATAAAATTTTACTTTTTTTTGGGGAAAATTGATGTATAATGATAATAGGGGTGAATGGGCTATATCGCCTTTTCGCCCGTTATATCAGGAAATATGTTCTATAAAAGAACGAAAATTTTTATTAATAAAAGAGGTATGTTATGAAAAACATCGACTTGACAAAGTACGGCATCACCGGCACTACCGAAGTGGTCTACAACCCGTCCTACGAGATGCTTTTCGAGGAGGAAACCAATCCTGCTCTCGAGGGCTACGAAAAGGGACAAGTCAGCGAACTCGGCGCGGTCAACGTTATGACGGGCGTTTATACAGGTCGCTCTCCCAAGGACAAATTTATCGTTGTGGACGACAACTCCAAAGACACCGTTTGGTGGACTTCCGACGAGTATAAAAACGACAACCATCCCGCATCTCAAGAGGCGTGGAAAGCGGTCAAAGATATCGCCGTGAAAGAACTCTCCAATAAGAGATTGTTCGTCGTCGACGCATTCTGCGGCGCAAACAAGGATACGCGTATGGCTATCCGCTTCATCGTCGAGGTTGCTTGGCAAGCGCATTTCGTCAAAAATATGTTTATCAAACCCACCGAAGAAGAACTCGAAAACTTCGAGCCCGACTTCGTCGTGTACAACGCTTCAAAGGCTAAAGTCGAGAACTATAAGGAACTCGGTCTGAACTCCGAAACCGCGGTCGTCTTCAATATCACGAGCCGCGAGCAAGTGATCATCAATACCTGGTACGGCGGCGAAATGAAGAAGGGTATGTTCTCTATGATGAACTACTATCTGCCCCTCAAAGGCATTGCGTCGATGCACTGCTCGGCAAACACCGATCTCGACGGCAAGAATACCGCTATCTTCTTCGGACTCTCCGGTACGGGCAAAACTACGCTCTCCACAGACCCCAAACGCCTCCTCATCGGCGACGACGAGCACGGCTGGGACGATAAGGGCGTGTTCAACTTCGAGGGCGGTTGCTACGCAAAAGTCATCAATCTCGATAAGGAATCCGAACCCGATATCTACAACGCTATCAAACGCAACGCATTGCTTGAAAACGTTACGCTCGACGAAAACGGCAAGATTGATTTCGCAGATAAGAGCGTGACCGAAAACACCCGCGTTTCCTATCCTATCGACCATATCAAGAATATCGTGCGCCCCGTGTCCGCCGCTCCTGCCGCAAAGAACGTCATCTTCCTCTCGGCAGACGCTTTCGGCGTGTTGCCGCCCGTGTCTATCCTCACTCCCGAACAGACTCAATATTACTTCCTCTCCGGTTTCACCGCAAAACTCGCAGGTACGGAGCGCGGTATAACCGAGCCTACGCCCACTTTCTCCGCTTGTTTCGGTCAGGCTTTCCTCGAATTGCATCCCACCAAATACGCAGAGGAACTCGTCGAGAAGATGCAAAAGAGCGGCGCAAAGGCATACCTCGTCAACACCGGTTGGAACGGAACCGGCAAACGTATCTCCATCAAGGATACCCGTGGCATCATCGACGCTATCCTCAACGGCGATATCGACAAAGCGCCCACCAAGACCATCCCGTACTTCAACTTCGAAGTGCCGACCTCGCTCAACGGCGTTGCCACCGAGATCCTCGATCCTCGCGACACCTACTCCGACGTCAACGAATGGAACCGCAAAGCCGAAGACCTCGCAAGCCGCTTCATCAAGAACTTTGCGAAGTATGAGGGGAATGAGCATGGTAGATCCCTCGTCCCCGCCGGCCCTCAACTGCGCTAAATAGCGAATAACTGCGTCAGAGCCCGCCTACTAAACAGTCACGTACGACAAGTACGCTCCTGTCTATTAGGCGGGCTCTTTCTTGTTCTTCATCTATTTAGCGCAGTTGAGGCTGAGTGTTTAATTGCGTCAGAGCCCGCCTACTAAACAGTCACACGGCTGAAAACCGTCGTTAAGACATCGGAAAAACACATAAATGAGTTTTTCCGAGAGTCCTGCTTGATTTTCAGCCTGCTAACCGCGCAAGTCATCTTTTCTCTCAAAACAAGATAAGGAATGACTAAAATCACAATTCCGAGCGATGCCTTGCTTGGTGTAAAATGCTAAAGGCGGAGTGATTGCGAGAGCGAGCAAGGTATTAAGCAATAAGCGAACGCTTGTTGCTTTTGCCTATGCGACGCTTGAGCAATTATTAATTGCTTTTCGCCAAAAGCACCAAGTCGACGAGTTTGCCGTTGAGGCGGGATTTTTCAACGAGGGCGTCGTCGATAGTTGTGCCGGCTTTGGCAAGCAGTGCGCCTGCAAACGTCGTGAGGTCACTCGATAAAACTCTTCCGAGCAAAAAAGTGTAGTCCGATATTATTCTCGACGGAGTGTGGCAATCGTCCTCGTCTTGAGGTGCGTCAAGCACTTTGAGCGCGTTGCTCGAAAAAAGCGGTGCGTCGTCCGAAGTTTTGATTGCACTCGGCGCAGTGGTAATCGGTATGGGTGCAAATTGCGCAGACTGAGCGATTTCGGGATTGATTTGAGTGTTTGCGATTTGAATAGGGGTAACTCGCTCCGAAGGGTTTGCGCACGACGTGCTTTGTACGCTTGCGCTCGGCGACTGGGTTGGTTCGCTTGGAGCGTATGCGCGTGGAATCGAAAAAGACGTTGGGGATTCGGGCGGTTGGATAGCCGATTTTTGCGCTTGAGTTCGTTCAAATCGTTTTTTAGAAGAGTCTAATGCGAAAACTTTGGTTTCTTGCTCGGGGCGTGGAATGGTCGGTTTTTTGGCTTTGCCTTGTTTTGCGGTTTTGAGCAAAATCACGTCGCCGACGCTCGCTACGTTTTGGGGCGTGAATTGGTCGGTTTCGGTGCAGAGTTTGGTTACTTTTCCGTTTTTTGAAAACTCGACTTTTTGGATTTGTCCTTTTAGAATGCCGTTTTGAGTGTACACGTCCATTCCTATCACGCCGCTTGAAAAGGGCGTGAAATCGATATCGTCAACGCATCTGACGTTGGCGTCGTTTTGCACGATTATCGCATCCGAAAAACACAAAATATCCTCAATCGGCAACAGTGCGTCGCAGCCTTGTTTGCAAGAAGAAACGACGAAATATGCAATACAATTGCAACTATGCGAAAAATATGCATTTTTTATGCGTCCGACGACATTGGAAGCGTCGCGCTCGATGACGGGTTTGAATAAAAGGGAAGAGAGTTCTATCATAATTTTCACCTCGTTTCGAGAGTATGATTTTCGCATCGTTTTTATGATAAAAGCAATGAAAAATACCCCGATAGATTGCGCGAAAAACAGGCGGTATTTGTCGAATTTTGCGTTAGAATACCGCTTTTTTCGACAAAAAATTTCGCTTGCAAAATATACGTTTTGTATAAGAAAAATCGGGGTTATCCACCGAGTTGTCCACATTTTCAAGGCAAATTGTGGATAACTTTGTGGAAAAGGTGGTATTTTTATGCTTGAATGAATATGATTTCTTTTGTAACTATATGCGTGTCGAATCTCGTCGGAAAACGAAGATAAAAGAAATTGCGATTTCGTGCGGCTTGATTGCCGTTTTGATTGCGTACTGCGTGAGTGCGCCCTTCGTCGTGAGCGCGATTAAGGGCGAAAGAAACAATATTTTGACCGTCGTTGTGGACGCAGGCCACGGAGGCGCGGACGGAGGAGTTAAGGGCGCGAAAACGGGAATAGAAGAAAAAATCGTGAATCTGATCGTGGCAAATTATCTGGGCGAGATGTTGAGCGCGTGCGGATTTAACGTCGTATACACGAGAAGGAACGACGTTATGCACTCTTTTGAGGGGATGACGGGCAATAAAAAACGCGCGGATATGTTCAGAAGAGGGCAGATCGTAAACGACGTGAAGCCTTGCGCC
The DNA here is from genome assembly GCA_050873585.1 of Bacillota bacterium. Taxonomy (GTDB): domain Bacteria; phylum Bacillota; class Clostridia; order Christensenellales; family CAG-917; genus CAG-475. The sequence goes on from JBNMJA010000031.1 coordinate 3,927, forward strand.
GTGGTGAGCGTGCATATGAATTTTTACTCTATGCCTACAAGAAGAGGCGCGCAGGTGTTTTTTGCAAAATCGAGCGAGAAGGGAAGAGAGTTTGCAAACGCTTTGCAAGAGAGTCTGAACGAAGAGATAAACTCAAAAGAGGGCGGAAGAGAATATAGCGCGCTGTGCGCTCAAAAATACCTGCTCGAGTGCAGTCCTTATCCCACCGCTATCGTGGAGTGCGGATTTTTGAGCAATTACGCGGACGAAATCAATCTGCAAAAAACGGAATATCAAATGCGTATGGCAAGCGTGTTGTGCAAAGCGATTGCGGACTTTGCCCTAAAAAATCGTAGAACGGCGTAGAAAAAACGCCTTGTTAAAATGCTCTTAAATGCGCGCGCTTGCGCGAAAAACCTTGATTTATGCTTTTTTATCGTCTATAATATAGCATTATGACAAACGCATTTGCATATCCGTGTCAGAAAATCCTAAAAAAGCATAGCGACGATGAGGAAATCGCTTTGATTTTGAAGGACATAGAAAACGCCAAGCAGGGCGTTATGACCTTTTCCAAAGAAGTGAAAAAGTATATGCTTCAGTTTATCCACGCTCGATACGACGACAATCAGGAAGTCACGTCGCTCATAGAAGTGCTGAAAAAGTGGAGCAAGTATCAGACTTTCAACTTTCTCGAAATTTTCCAATTGCAAGACGAGTGTTATTTCTGGTACGACTTTTTGCACGCGTACGGAGCGTGGAAGGTCATCGGAAAAGTGTACGGATTCAAAGACGAGGAAGAGGCTCTGACAATCCTCGTAAGACTCGTCAAACTAGACGAGAGCGTTTTCAAGATGTACCCGGAGTTGTAAAAACATTATGACTAGCAACGTTCATGACGGGCATAGGTCGCGTATGCGCGACAGAATCCGAAAAAGCGGACTCGGATCGATGCAACCGCACGAAATTCTGGAATATTTGCTCTTTCCTTTCGTTCCGAGAAAGGACACAAACGAGATAGCGCACGCTCTTATCGACAAATTTTCGTCCTTCGGCGGCGTGCTTAACGCAAGCGAAGAAGATCTCAAACAGGTGAGCGGTATGACGGAAAACGCGGCGTTGTTTCTTGCAAATCTGCCCGACGTTTTCAGAGTCTACGTCGACGACGTAAACAAGGACGGGGCAAATCGTCAGGATTTGTCGGGAAGAGGCAATGCGCGCAATTTTCTTTGCGCAAGGTTGTTCGGGCTTAATCAGGAGCACGTCTGCGTTGCCGCGCTCGACGCTCACGACAAACTGATCAAATGCGAGATTATCGAGCAGGGCAGCGGCGATTCGGTGCGACTCGACGTGAGAAAAATTGTCGATTTCGCGCTGCGTACCGGCGCAAGCGCAATGCTCCTTGCCCACAATCATCCCAGCGGAAGCGTTTCGCCATCGCAAAAGGATATCAATATGACGCAGGAAACCGCCGTCACTCTTGCGAGCATAGGAGTGGATCTTCACGATCACCTCGTCTTTTCGGGAAGCGAATACTACTCCTTTGAAGAAAACGGCGCTATGGCAAAAATAAAACACATTCAACAAGGCTTGAAAGAAGGTATTGCATTTTATGAGTGAAACAGTCAGAACTAGATTTGCACCGTCACCGACGGGATTTATGCACATTGGCAATCTGCGTACGGGATTGTACGCTTTTCTCTTCGCGCGCAAAAACGGGGGTAAGTTTATTCTCCGTATCGAAGATACCGACCAGGAACGCAAGGTCGAAGGCGCGGTGGAAATGGTGTATCGCACTCTCGCAACCGCAGGTATAACGTACGACGAAGGTCCCGATAAAGACGGCGGCTACGGTCCGTACGTGCAGACCGAGAGAATGGGACTCTATAAAGAATACGCAGAAAAACTCGTCGAACTCGGCGGAGCGTACTATTGCTTCTGCGACAAGGAAAGACTCGAAAGCCTCAAAGACGAAAACGGAGTTCACACCTACGACAAGCACTGCCGCAATCTCTCTAAAGAGGAAGTGCAAAGACGTCTTGCTCAAGGCGAGCCTTACGTCATAAGACAAAAAGTGCCCGAGGGCGTCGTGTCGAGTTATACGGATATGGTTTTCGGCGAAATCAGCGTTGACAGCGCGGATATAGAGGACGGCGTTCTTCTCAAGAGCGACGGTCTGCCGACTTATAACTTCGCAAACGTCGTGGACGACCATCTTATGGGTATCACACACGTCATAAGAGGCACGGAATACTTGAGTTCCACGCCAAAATATAACCTCATTTACGACGCTTTCGGATGGGAAAGACCGAAGTATATGCATCTTCCGCCCATTATGAAAGACGCTACGAGAAAACTCTCAAAGCGTTTCGGCGACGCAAACTTCGAGGACTTTATCGCAAAGGGATATTTGCCCGAAGCGGTGGTCAACTATATCGCGCTCCTCGGCTGGTGTCCTAAAGACAACAAAGAAAAAATGACGATGGACGAGATGATAGAGGCGTTCGACGTGGACGGCATTTCTCACTCGAGCTCCATCTTCGACGAGGCTAAAATGCGTTGGCTCAACGGCGAATACCTCAAAGCGATGAGTGCAGAGGACTTTGAAAAGGTCGCTGCGCCTTGGATCGAAAAAGCGATCGACGGCAAGGACTACGACGTGAGAGAACTCGCTCTTCTGATGCAGACGAGAGTGGATATTCTGAGCGAAATCCCCGAAAAACTCGCGTTTTTGAACGAATTCGGAGACTACGACCTCGATATGTACGTGCATCAAAAGATGAAAGTGGATAAGGCGGTGGCTCTCAAAGCCGTCGAGGTGGCGATCTCCGCACTCGAAAACTTCGACGATTGGAGCGCTGACGCTATAAAAGAACAAATCAAAGCCTGCGCAGAACAAGCAGGTATGAAGGGCGGTCAGGTTATGTTTGCGATGCGCGTGGCTCTTACGGGCGCACCCGTAACCCCCGGCGGCGCTATCGAAATGGCAGTCGTTCTCAAAAAAGACGAGACTATGCGCCGTCTGAAACATTCTTTGCAACTCCTTCAAAACGCACAATAATCGGGTGATAACTCGATAAATCGCTTCAAACGAATATGAAACGTTCCTTTTGCAAAAAGACTATAGTATCCGCAGTGCTGGTTGCGCTCGTCCTGACGAGCGTGCTTGCATTCGCGCTTGCGCCGTCGTCGGTTGCCGAGGCGCTGACTTTCGGCGGAAAAGATATGAGTTCGCTGTGGTATTACGGCGAAAAGTATCTCGACGTTGCGGCGGCAAAGGAAATCGTTTCGTCTTGGGATCTGTCAAAAGCGACGAGTCCCGTCGTTATCGCCGTTATAGATACGGGTATCGACGCTAAACACTCGCTCTTTGCCGACGACGAAAACGGCGTGAGCGTGCTGTGTAAAAACGCAAACGGAGATATACTCGGATATAATTCGTACGAAGGGGCGGACGAGAACGGCAACGTGAATATAAGCGACGCTTCGAGCAAGCACGGAAGTTCGGTGGCAGGGAATATCGCGTTGATGATCCGCGAATTCGGACTTGAAAAATATATCAAGATTTATCCCATCAAGGCAAACACCGACAAAAGCGACAGTTTTATGATTTCAAGCCTTACGAGCGCACTCGATTGGGCGGTTGACAACGCAAAAGCGGACGTTGTAAATATGTCGCTCGGTCTTTACGGTATCACCGATAGGGACAGCGCCGCTCTTTCGGTTGCAGTCGAAAAGGCGCGCAGACAATCCGTTGTCGTGGCGGCGGCAGGAAACAATCCGCCCGCTCCGCAAGCAAACTACTATCCCGCGGTCTACCCCGGAGTGGTGTCGGTGATGAACCAAAATCTCGATACGCTGTACTCGACCTCGAATTTCGGCGCGGCGTATACGCTTTGCGCTCCCGGCTACGGAGTGTGGACTTCAAAGGGATATCAGCAATCTAAATCGGTGTTCGATACCGAAAACGGCACGAGTATGTCGGCTACGTTCGTAAGTTTTGCCGCCGCGCTTCTGAAACTCAGGTGCCAAGTGGAAGGCAAGAGTACGGACTACTCGAAACTCGCAAAAGCGATAAGTTTGCTCTCCGCGAAAACGCTCAAAAAAGGCAATTTTACCTTCAAATATCTCGACTTCAAATCTATCGTTCAAACAGATCTCGATACGCTGAAATTCGACTACGAAGCACCGAATTCGATCGCCATAAAGCACGACGGAAAGTTGGGCGCGGACGACTATGCGGGGATGATTTATATGCGCGCGGATTCGGTTTCGCCCGTCACGCTCTACGCACAGGTCAACCCCGTCGGAAAGGTTGATCCCGACGTCGAAAGCACACTCGTGTGGAGCGTTACGATGATAAAATCCGCAGACGACGATACTCCCGTGGGAGAGGCGCAGACTATAGGCACGGGAACGAGCGTCACTTATGCGCCGTCAAGAGGCGGGGACTTCCTCATAACCGCAAAAATACCCAATACCAATGCGGAACAGTCCGTCCAAATGCACGTCGAATACGGCAACTATTACGTGGGCGAGGTCAGAGTCACGCTCGAAGCGGACTCGCAAAAAGACGTGAATGACGCTCGCTCGGAAGCAATACTCTATTCGACAGAAACTACGAGATTTGCGCTTACGGGGATGAAATATCTCAATCCCGACGTCGAAACGAAGTGGTTTGTCAACGGCGAATACGTCGCTTCGGGTTCGACTTTCGATTTTACTCCGAAAAAGGCGGGTGTGTATTATATCACCGCACAGTATGGCGACAACGCAAAAGTGGATTTCGAGTTTAAATTTACCGCAGACGTTAAATCGTTCATTCTCCGTCCGCTCGACTTGTCTATGCTGATCGTCGGGTTGGTTCTGGCGGCGGCTGTCGCTACGACCGTTACCGTCATCGCGGTGAGAAAGAAAAATGCGGCAAAAACTGCTGAAAATATCGAAGAAAAGAATTGAAAACGGAAAGATTTGAATAAGATTTTCTATAATATAAGAGTATTAAGAAGATATAATATAAGCATCGAAAAGTAAAAACGAATAATAAAAACGGCGCAAGGGCGTCGTTTTTTCGTTGGATAGAGAGTGTTTTAAGAGAGTGAAGTGTGTGTGTGTTTAAGTGCGTGTTAAGCGTTGCGTTTTTAAGTGCGATTTTCGGGCGCGGCTTTAAGCGTACGTTAAGCGTTGTGTTTTTGAGTGCGTGTTTAAGCGCGTGCGTTCCTTGAACGGTGTGTCGGAAATGGGTTTTGAGTTATTTTTTGGTTGTGTTTTTTCGGTTGTGATTTTTCGAGATTAGTCTTTCGGGGCGTCGGATTCTGGTTTGTGCCAGAGGTTGTTGCGCTCGGGGTGATAGATTGCGCCCAAAATCCGCTGTTTTGCAAAGGGTATGTCTTTGCAAATCGTTTTGATGAGATTTTTCATATACTCGCGCTGCGACTCGTGATTCATGGGGCAGGGATTGTCCACGATAGGCAGATTTTGGCGTTTTACGGCGGATTTTATGTCGTATTCCTCCAAATAAATGAAGGGGCGAATGAGAGATACGCCCGATTTGTCCATATGAGCGGTGGGAGGGAAGCACGAGAATCTGCCCTCGTAAAGAAGGGATAAGAGCATGGTTTCGGCAACGTCGTCGGCATTGTGTCCCAGCGCCAACTTGCCGCCGCCCAAACGATTTATTTCGTTGTTGAGCGCGCCGCGTCTCATCTTTGCGCAAAGAGAGCAGGGATTGGACTCCTTTCTCGCATCAAAGATTATCTCCGCAATGTCCGTTTTGACCAGATGATGAGGCACGCCGAGGCTTTGACAATAGCCGATGAGTGCGTCCATTTGCGATTGGTCCGTATCTTTGAGCCCCATATCTATCGTGATTGCTTCGAGAGTGAATTTTTGAGGAGAAAACCGTCTGTAATCCGCAAGCGCGCGCAAAAGCAGGGTGCTGTCTTTGCCTCCCGACAGACCTACGAAAATTCTGTCGCCGTCCTCTATCATTGCGTAGTCCTGAACGGCTCTTCTCATTGCGGATAAGATTTTTTGCATCGTTTGCGTTTTGCGGCCGTTTGCCGCTCCTCGCCGTATATTTCGTTTCGACAAAATTATATAGAAACACGCGTGAATTTGCAAGCGTTAAAGGCAAATCGCCTTGACAGATTACGGGGCGTAAATTATACTTTGAATTGAGGAATAACGGCTATGATCGAACAATTGATAACCCAAATCAGCAACGCTATAGGCAATCCCTATCTGACGCTGTACGTGATCTCGATTATCCCCATAATCGAGTTGCGCGGGGCTATTTTGTTTATGCCGTATATGTTCGATACGATAGGCGAGATGATGCTCGGAATGCTGTGCTGTATCGCCGGCTCTACCACCGTCATTTTGCCGCTAATCCTCATCACAAGACCGTTTTTGAAAAAACTGCGCCGCTCAAAATGGTTCTCAAAGTTGGGAAAACGTATGGAAGCCAACCTAGCAGACAGGGCGGAGAGCGCGTACAACGAAGAGAAAATCGAGCAAAGAGAAGCGCATCGCAAACGCAAGCCGATGTCAAAAGACGGCAAAAAGTTTTTGGGATTGTTCGTGTTTGTAGCAATTCCGTTGCCGATGACGGGGGCGTGGACGGGCTCGTGCATAGGCAGTTTTTTGGATTTCCCCGTGTGGAAGGCGTCGCTCGCAGTGTTTTTGGGCAATATCGTGGCAGGACTTATCCTCACCACCATTGCGTACTTTTTGCCAAGACAGTATGCGGACGTGTTTCTCTACGGATTCGTCATTCTCGCAGTCGCAATCGCACTTACGCTTTACTTTACGCGCTCAAAGAAAATCGAGAAAAAACGCGCAGAGGAACTCGAAAAATATGCGAGTAAGAACGAGTACGAACTTGCCGTGCTCAAAAAAGAGGCCGACGAGGACGGAAAAGTGCTCATCAAAAAGGAATATATAGACGAGAACGGCGACAAGCATATCGTCATAGGACACGACGAGAAACGAAATAAATCAATCGTCGATAAGGACGATTTGATATAAAAAACGACGTGAGGCGTCGTTTTTTATATTTCGGACGGCAAAGCCACATCCGAAGTTATATTGCACCTACGGTGCAGTTATATTTGCGCTATGCGCAAGTGATATTGTCCTTGCGGACAGTGATATTGCGATTGCATCGCAGTTGCGGTAAATTGCAATTTGTGTACTGTGCACGTAACGGAAGGTTTTGATCCATTGCGACGGATTCTCATTCCGAACGAGATTGCCATTTTTATATAAACGGTTGTGTTTTTCTCGGGGAGGTTGTATAATGTTGACGAAATAAATTTTGGAGGCAACACTATGCCATTAGTTACAACAACAGAAATGTTCAAAAAAGCATATGCAGGCGGTTACGCAATCGGCGCTTTCAACGTCAATAACATGGAAATCATCCAAGGTATCGTTGAAGCTGCGACTGAAGAACAAGCACCGCTTATTCTTCAAGTTTCCTCCGGCGCAAGAAAATATGCAAACACGACCTACCTCACCAAGATGGTTGAAGCGGCTGTCGAAACAAGCGGTCTTCCTATCTGCTTGCACCTCGACCACGGCGACAGTTTTGCTCTTTGCAAAGACTGCGTTGACAGCGGTTTCACTTCCGTTATGATCGACGCAAGCGCTCATCCGTTTGCGGAAAATATCTCTATCACAAAACAAGTCGTCGAATACGCACACGATCACGGCGTCGTCGTCGAGGCTGAACTCGGCAAACTCGCAGGTATCGAGGACGCTGTCAACGTCGCCGCAAAAGACGCTCAATTCACCGATCCCGATCAGGTTGAAGAGTTCGTCGGCAAGACCGGCGTAGATTCGTTGGCAATCGCAATCGGCACTTCTCACGGCGCATACAAGTTCAAAGGTCAACCGCAATTGCGCTTCGACATCCTCGAAGAAGTCAGCAAACGCTTGCCCGGATTCCCCATCGTCTTGCACGGTGCGTCTTCCGTCCCTCAAGAACTCGTCGCAAAGATCAATCAATACGGCGGCAGCATGCCCGGCGCACAAGGCGTCCCCGAAGATATGCTCCGTAAAGCCGCTTCCATGGCAGTCTGCAAGATCAACATCGACTCTGACCTCAGACTCGCCGTCACCGGCGCAATCCGCGAACACTTCGCCCTCAATCCCTCTCATTTCGATCCTCGTCAATATCTCGGACCGGCAAGAGAAGCGGTTAAACAGGTGGTGAAGCATAAGTTGGTGGACGTTCTCGGCTGCAACGGAAAAGCCTGAGCACACTATTGAGCAAATAACTGCGGCAGAGCCTCGCACTCAAACAGTAACGTACGGCAAGTACGCTCCTGCCTGATTGTGAGGCTCTTTCTTGTTCTTTATCTCAATAGTGCGCTCAGGGTGAAAAACCAGACATTACGTGTTTTGTTCGTCCTCTACAATAGTTGGGCGTTTAGCACCCTAAATAGATGCGCCCCCTCTTTCCGGACCATGCCGGTATTTCTCCCACCACTCAAACTAACGTCATTTCTCTACAAAAGAAATCGTCGTTCGCGGGGGAGACAATCGGCACTCACATAGAAGAGTATCGTTCTCTTGTTATGTCACTCGTTCGCGGACGAAAATAATTTCAGCCCGTCCGCTCACTTGTACTAATCGTCGAGATCGGCGCTCATATGCTCGCCGCCTTGCGGCTCGTGTTCTGTCTTCGAACAGGCAGATACCGTGTATGAGAACGCCTTGAATAAGTGATAGTTCATTCTCTACAATAGTTGGGCGTTTAGAACCCTAAAATAGATGCGCCCCCTCTTTCCGGACCACGCCGGTATTTCTCCCACCACTCAGTTAGGGACAATACTCTACAAGAGTACTCGTCGTTCGCGGGGGAGACAGTCGGCACTCGCATAGAAAAGTGTCGACCTCTTATTATGTCACTCGTTCACGGGCGAAAAGAATTCCAACTCGCCCGTTCACTTGTACTATTCGCCAAGCTCGACGCTCCCTTGGCTCGCCGCCTTGCGGCTCGAGTTCCGTCTACGAAAGGGCAGATTCCGTGTATAAGATCGCTTCGAATAAGTTTTCGTTTCGGGTGTGGGGTGTAACCCCACCCAAAATTATTAATTACTCATTTTTAATTAAATAAACAACGACGCGCAAGTGCGTCGTTGTTTTTTCTATTCGCGCAAGCGCGTCGTCGCAATTTATTTCAAGTTTTCGGGATTCAAACAGAAAAGCTCGGGAAGGACGAATCTACCGTCTTTGCGGATAAGAACGTCGTCAAACCAGATTTCTCCGCCACCGAACTCGGGTGTTTGGCAGAGCACTAAATCCCAATGGACTGCGCTCTTGTTGCCGTTGGGGGCGTCGTCGTAACTGCAACCCGGGGTGAAGTGGATCGAGCCGCTTATCTTTTCGTCAAAGAGTATGTCGCCGATTGC
>JBNMJA010000032.1:0-13118 GCA_050873585.1 Bacillota bacterium
GTACATTAGGGTTGTCATTCGGATGCCTCTTTCTTGTTATGCATCTGTTTGGCGCAGTTTTAGTTAAAACATAATAAATCGCGCCTAACTGCGTCGGAGACATCCGCCTGTCAACTCATGTACTACTTGTACATTAGGGTTGTCATTCGGATGCCTCTTTCTTGTTATGCATCTGTTTGGCGCAGTTTTAGTAAAAATGCACTAAATCGCGCCTAACTGCGTCAGAGGCATCCGTCTGCCAACTCATTTACGCTCAGTAAATTTGGGTTGCCGTTCGGGCGGCTCCTTCTTGTTCTTTATCGATTTATTGCGTTTTAGTTATTCATTTGTCCATTTCAAATAATCCTTTTATAATCCTACTTATAATCTTTCTCATAATCCTACATTATTTACTAATATTATTTACTCGTTTTTTCTATCTTGAAAACGTTTTTTTCATATGGTATAATACTTTAGCGTCACAATCGTTTCTTTTTGGCAATTTTGCCGAGTATAATGATGTGACCAAACAATTTCGTATTACGATTATGCCTTGAAACCTTCCGTTTCGGGCAAGTGAGGGGAAAATGATAAAAGTTTATATCGACAACAACGAAAAGCAGGTGAAAGAAGGCACGAGAGTGCTCGATTTGCTCGCAAAAGAGGATAAGTGCAAATATGTCGTGTGCAAAATCGGCTCTCAAATCAAAGAACTCAATCGCAAACTTTCAAGCCGTGACGACTCAAAATCCATTGAGTTTTTAGGCATTGAAAATTCCGAGGCTGTGAAGGCGTACGAAACCACGTTGAGATATATCGTCGCAATGGCGTTTCACAATCTTTATCCGCAGGTGCGCATTCGTTTCGGCTACAATGCGTCGCGCTCGATTTTGTGCCAAATTCTCACAAAGGGTTTCAACGTGTCCAAGGCAACCGACGAGATTCGTGCGGAAGTTGACAGAATCATCGATGCGAATATGCCCATAGAGCGTATCACGGTTTCCACGGCGGAAGCGCGAAAGATTTACGAGCAGATGGGCAGAGGGGACAAACTCGATATGCTCGCCTATCGTCCCGAGAGTGAAGTGAACATTTACAAGTGCGGCGATTATTACGACTACTTGCACGGATATATGACGCCGTCCACGGGTTGCATATTCAGTTACAACCTTATGCCGTACAGCCCGGGCATCAGAATTCAGTATCCGCGTTCCGAACTCAATTCTGAGATCCCCGAATTCATTGAAGAAAGCACTTACGGCCGTACGTTGCAAAGAGCGACGACGTGGGCAAGCAAGACGGGCACGCAGACGATCGTTGATATCAACAAAAAAGTGGAGAGCGGCAACGTACTCGACTTCGTGCAAATGTGCGAGGCTCGTCAAAACGGAATGCTTGCAAAACTCGGCGACAGAATAGAAAGCGATATCGAAAATATCCGTCTTATATGCATCGCAGGTCCGAGTTCGAGCGGAAAGACCACTTTCTGCAACAGAGTTCGCATCGAACTCGTATCGCGCGGTATAAATCCCGTTATGATTTCGATGGACGATTATTACCTCGAGCGCGAAAAAATCTGCAAGATGCAAGGCAAAGCCGCAAACGAGGTTGACCTCGAACACGTCGATTGCCTCGATATCGAGCAATTCAACAAGGATCTTTTCGACCTTATCAACGGCGAAGAAGTCACGCTTCCGTGCTTCAATTTTGCAAAAGGCGTGAAGGAGAGGGGACGCACCATCAAAGTGGACGAGCACAGTCCCATAATGATCGAGGGCATACACGCGCTCAACGAAAAACTTACGGCGTCCATTCCCAAACACCAGAAATTCAAGATTTACATTGCGCCGCAACTTGCCGTCAACGTTGACGATCATTCTCCGCTCAGCACGACGGACTTGCGCCTCATACGCAGAATCGTCAGAGATATGCAGTTCAGAAATTATCCTGCAAAGAACACGATCGATATGTGGCAAAGCGTGCGTAGCGGCGAATTCAAGTGGATATATCCGTGGCAGGAAGGAGTTGATTTCGTGTTCAATTCCGCGCTTGCTTACGAACTTTGCGTGCTGAAAAAACTTGCTTTGCCGGCGCTCAGAGAGATAAAAGATACCGATCCGCAATTTATCGTGGCAAACAGACTCATCAAATATCTCAAGTATTTCAAGACGATTGACGACGAGAGTCTGATCCCTTGCAACTCGCTGTTGAGAGAGTTTGTCGGCGGAAGTTGTTTCAATGTATAAGGCACTTTATACCACGCAAACGATACGATAAACGTTGTGTTTTGTCACTCATTTAGCAAAATGCACTATATATACAAAAGAAGATAACGGAGAGAATTATGGCAAAAATAGCGGTTATAGGTATGGGACAAGGCGGTATGGTTGCTGCCATTCGTCTTGCAAAACAAGGACACGAAGTCACGATTTTTGAGAAGAACAAACGCGGCGAAGTGAGTTACGACTGGCGCGACGACATCCGCGCAGACGTCTTTGAAGCGGCAGGACTTCCGATGCCTCCGAGCGACGTGTATTGCCAAAAGAGCAAGTGGCTTTTCGTGTCGCCGAACGAGGAGTATTCTTTGCCCGTACCGCCGTGTCCGCCTATGGAGGAAATCTCCGTTTATCGCACGAAACTTTCCGAGTATTTCGCAACGCTAGCGCAAGAAGCAGGGTGCAAACTCGTGTTTGAAACCGAAGTCAAATCTCTTGCCGTTCAAAACGACGCAATCGTCGGAGTATGCGCCGAGGGCAAAGAGGAATTGTTCGACCTCGTCATAGACGCAAGCGGAATGCGCTCCCCGTTCAGATCGCAAGTTCCCAACAAATTCGAGATTCAGGCGCAACCCGGCAAGAGTGACGTTATGTTCGGCTACCGCGCGTTTTTCAAGAGAGTGGAAGGCGCGACTCCTCGTGATCCTCAAATAAATTCCACACTCTATCTCAAGCATCTCGGCAGCGTCGGCATAAGTTGGTGCAATCTCAACGAAGACAATCTCGTAGACGTGCTCATCGGCAGAGTCGGTGAACTTTCCGACAAAGAAATCGAGTATACCGTTGAGGCGCTCCGCGCAAGCAATCCTATTCTCGGCACTGAACTCGTCAGCGAAAAGAGGGTGGAAATCTGTTTGCGCATGTCGATTGCAAGAGCGGTGGCAGACGGCTACGTCGCAATCGGCGACAGCGCGTTTATGACCATGCCTTTGATGGGAAGCGGCATTGAATCGTCTATGAAAGCAGGCAGAATGTTTGCCGACTTCGTTGAAGAAAACAATGTGCAAGAATTTACCGCAAAGAATATGTGGGGATTCTATCACAAGTATATGACCACGCTCGGCACGGACTTTGCGTTCGTTGACGTGCTCAAACGCTGGGCGCTTACGCTCGATCCCAAAACCATAGACTGGGTGTTTGGCGGAGGCCTTATCGAAAAGAGCGATTTGGCACTCGTCACCACCGATACGAGCGGCGAAAAGCCGAAGTTGAGCGCAAAGTCCATCGTCAAAAAAGTTTTCTTGCTTTTGGGACATTTCGGGCTCGTGTGCAAAGCGGTCGGCTGCCTTACGAGAAGTCTGAAAGCAAAGAGTGTCGCAAAGAAAATACCTGCCGTTTACGACGAAAAGAAACTCGCCAAATGGACGAAGAAATACAACAGAATCATTTGCAAAAATTGATTTTGAACAGATCGTCAAAGTCGAATTATATGTACAAGATTGCTCGCGTCGGATTGCATCACTTTGAAGAGCCGTGTTTGTCAGGAGAAAGAGGTAGCGGAACTATCTTTTTTTCGGGGTGCAATCTCAGATGCCTGTTTTGTCAGAACTACGAAATTTCACACGAGGGGAAAGGACTCGAAGTCAGTGAAAACGAACTCGTGTCGCTTATGCTTTATCTTCGGGATATAGGAGCGCACAACGTCAATCTGGTCACCCCGTCGAATTACACAAATTTGCTCAAAGATACGCTTAAAGTCGCAAAACCGCAACTTAAAATCCCGATTGTGTGGAACAGCAGTGGTTACGAAACCATACAAAATCTCAAAAAACTAGAAGGTTTGATTGACGTATATTTGCCTGATTTCAAGTATTCCGACGACGATTTGGCGTGGAACTATTCTCATGCAAAGGGCTATAGACAAGTCGCTTTCGAAGCGATAAAGGAGATGCGCAGACAACAACCTCACGACGTTTTCGACGAAGAGGGAATGATGCAAAAAGGCGTTATCGTTCGCCACCTCGTTTTGCCCGAAGCGACTGAAAATACGATAGGAGTTTTGCAAGATATTGCCTGCATCGACAAAGATATGTTCGTTTCGCTTATGGGACAGTATTTCCCCACGCCGAACGTAGCAAGTCATCCCGTTTTGTCACGGCGTATAACCGAAGACGAGTACGACCAAGCGACGCAAGCGTTTTTCGATTGCGGATTGCACAACGGCTTTTCGCAAGACCTCGACAGCGCAACCGAAGAGTATGTTCCCGATTTCGATTTGAACGCGTTGCAGGCGTTGGTGAATCGCATAAGGTGAAAACGGCTTACAAGGTAAAGCGCGAGCGCTTGCGCGTATGTAATTGTTATTAAAGGATAAACTATGACCACCTATCAGATTATTATCACTTGCATATTTGCGGTTATGTCGTTGCTCGGCTTCGCGATTATGGGTATTGACAAAGCGAAAGCGAAAAACGGAAAATGGCGCGTCAAGGAAGCCGCTTTGTTTGCGATTGCGATTTTGGGCGGCGCTGTCGGGACGACGATAGGAATGTACGTATTTCGGCACAAAACCAAGCACTGGTATTTTGCGGTGTTCTTTCCCATCCTTGCGCTCGTAGATATCGCGCTTTACGTCGTGGGTATGTATTTCCTTTGATAGTTAACTCAATATCGCAATACAATATCTTGCGTTTTGACCGTTAAATATTCGACAGACAACACAATTCGTATTTTTGCAAAAAATTTGTCGAAATCGGTTGCGCAATTTTTGTTCGTATGCTAACATACTGTCAAATGTGAATCGGAGGGCAGTATGACCAATCGTCTTGTCAAACTCAAGAAAACGGTTTTTCTCGCAACGGGTGTCGTTGCAAAGGTTGTTTTCTCTTCCTTTGACGAGTGCCTCATTCCCACCGATTCGATAATTGCCTAACGGAGATGCCTTAACGGGCATCTTTTTTTTGCCCTCGAGAGCGTTAGGCGTGTGAGAAGAGAAACAACAAATATATATATAGGAGAAAGACCAATGTCAAAAAATCAACTCGTTTACGATGTCAATGACAAGCCTGCATTCGGCAAAAACCTTGTGTTTGCATTCCAACAAGTGCTTGCAATCATGGCTGCAACCATTGCAGTGCCGACCATTATCGGGCTTCCCACACAGATTCCTGCCGCAATCCTCGGCGCAGGTCTCGGCACGATAGTGTATCTTCTTTTCACAAAATTCAAAAGCCCGGTCATTATCTCGAGTTCGTTCGCGTTTTTGAGTTCTCTCTCGACGGCGCTTTGCTTCGGGTATTGCGGAATCATTCTCGGCGGTATTCTTGCAGGTCTTGTGTATGTCGTTTTGGCGTTGATAATCAAGTTTGCGGGCAGCAAATGGGTTTCAAAACTTATGCCCCCCGTCATCATCGGACCGACCGTCGCACTCATCGGTCTTTCTCTTGCGGGAAGCGCAATGGGCGACATCGTGAAGGCAAGCGGCGCAACCGTCAACGCAAGTTACAACCTCGTCGCGCTTTTCTGCGGTCTTGTGACGCTCATCACGATCTGCATCTGCTCAACTCAAAAGAAATTCAAAATGGGTCGCCTTATTCCGTTCATTCTCGGTATCGGCGCAGGATATGCGGTTGCGGCATTCTTCTCGATTTTCGGATATGCGTGCCACGTCGAATATCTCAAGATAGTCAACTGGCAACCACTTGTCGACAACTTTGCTGCGCTCGGCGATTCAACCGCAAGCGTCGGCGCAAAATTCCAATCCTTCCTCAACTATCCTGACTTCGCTCTCATCGAAGCCATCAAAGAACTCGTCACGGGCAACGTCAGCGAAGCAGTCAAAACCGCGACCAACGGTGTTGCAACCACAATCACTTGGGCAGGCGTCGGTGAAGTCGTACTCGCATTCGTACCCGTCGCGCTCGTCGTCTTTGCAGAACATATCGCAGACCACAAGAACCTCGGCTCTATCATCGGCCGCGACCTCGTCGAAGGCGAACCCGGTCTTACAAGAACCCTTCTCGGCGACGGCGTAGGCTCAATGGTCGGCACGGTGTTCGGCATTTGCCCCAACACGACTTACGGCGAATCCGTCGGTTGCGTCGCAATCACCAAAAACGCGTCCGTATCCACAATCTTCCTTGCGGCTTGCATGTGCATCGTGCTCTCGTTCGTAAGTCCTCTTATGGCGTTGCTCCGCACGATCCCCGCTTGCGTAATGGGCGGCGTGTGCCTCACTCTTTACGGTTTCATCGCAGTCAGCGGTCTCAAAATGTTCAAAGACATCAACCTCGGCGACAACAAGAACCCCTTTACCGTATCCACAATCCTCATTGCAGGTATCGGCGGACTCTCCATCAAGATTCCGTACAAGATTCTCACAAGCGACGTAATCGGTCAAACCATCAAAGACGGCGCAATCGTAGACGTTATCCTCACTCCTGCAGGAACAGTAGATAAGACCATCACCATCACTTCCATCGCAACCGCGCTCGTGCTCGGCATAATCGTACACGCAATCATCGACGCAATCGAGAAAAAGCAGGGCGGCGACGGCAACGAAGAAGAAGCCACGCATGAACCCCAAAGCCTTATCACCGGCGCAGTTGCACCCAACGCAACGTTCGAGGTCGGCGTAGACGTCGTCAAAGCGGCAGAGGAAAAAGAAAGAGAAGAAGTGGCCGTCGAAGAACTCCGCGAAGAAGAAAGAGAAATCGAAAACGTCCAATCTTCCGAACAAGACAACCGATAAGTATAAAAACACAACGATATACCAATAAGAATTTGGAGGTAAGACAATGAAAGAATACGACAACGTGCACATTCTCGACCACCCGCTCATCAGACACAAAGTGGCAATCATCAGAGATAAAAACACCACGACCAAGCAATTCAGAGAGGTCATCGGCGAAATCGCAACCCTTATGGCGTTCGAAGCGTTCAAAGACGTGCCCACTCAAACCATAACCGTAGAAACTCCGCTCGAAACGGTTGAACAGACCGTCGTCAAAGAGAATTCGATCGCAATCGTGCCCATTCTCCGCGCAGGACTCGGCATGGTGGACGGCATCCTCACGCTTTTCCCCGCCGCAAAGGTCGGACATATCGGCATGTACCGCAACGAAGAAACTCTCGAACCTCAAGAGTACTATTGCAAGTTGCCCCAAGGCATCGAGGAGAAAGTCGTTATGCTCGTAGACCCCATGCTCGCCACCGGCGGCAGCGCTTGCGACGCAATCGCACTTCTCAAAAAGCGTGG
Source organism: Bacillota bacterium (assembly GCA_050873585.1). GTDB lineage: Bacteria > Bacillota > Clostridia > Christensenellales > CAG-917 > CAG-475. The sequence continues at coordinate 7,453 of JBNMJA010000032.1, forward strand.
TTGCAAGCATATCAAATTCCTTGCCATCATCGGCGCCCCCGAAGGCGTCGAGAAAGTCCACTCCGAGCATCCCGACGTAGAAGTTTACGTATCGACCCTCGATCGTCAACTCAACGAGAACGGGTATATTTTGCCGGGGTTGGGGGATGCGGGGGATCGCATCTTCGGCACAAAATAAAGTGTAAAACAGCGAATAACTGTGTCAACGCCCGCCCGCTCCAAAATCACGTACTTCTTGTACGTTGGGTTTTGTTTCGGACGGGCGTTTCCTTGTTCTTCATCTGTTTTACGCTTTATTTTACAATAACAATTTTTGTCTTGTACGCCAATGTACACTAGGGTTGCTTTCGATGGGGCTTTTCCTTACTCTTCATCTATTTGAGCCACTTATTTTCAAATAACAATGTTTATCATCTTTCTCGTTTTTCGTTGATTTATACAAGCCTAAAAATGCAAGACGGCAAATAAACGCGCAATTGCTTCTTTTAATCTTGCAAAAATTCGATTTTGTCCTCTTTTTCTTCGTCCTTTACAAAATGTGCTCCGAATGGTACAATTGATTATAATAATACTTATTTAAGGTTACGAATGAGCAAAGAAAAACAAAAGTTGGGATTGGTTCTCGAAGGCGGAGGCGTAAAGGGTGCGTATCAAATCGGCGCGCTTATGGCTATAAGAGAACTTATGGTGGAGTTTGACGGCGTTGTAGGCACGTCCATAGGTGCGATCAACGGCGCAATTTATCTCGAGGGAGGATACCCGAAACTTTTCGACGTATGGAACGAGATAAAAACCAACACGGTTTTTGATTTGAGTGACGAGGAACTCGACGCCGTCAAAGATATGGAATTGAAATCGGCGATTCTGAAACTCGTGCTTGAAAAGAGGTTAAAGACTTTCAAGATGCTCGAAGCCTCTTACGAAAAATCGCAAAAGTTTTTTGAAACCATCGTCAACGAGTCGGATATACGCGCATCGGGCAAGGATTACGGCTTGGTTGCCTTCAACATAAGCGATATGCAGCCGTTTGAAAAGATGATGAGCGAAATCGACGAAGGCAAACTCGTTGATTATATCATAGCGTCGGCGACGTTCCCGATTTTTCCGCCCAAAGTCATTGACAACAAGAAGTATATAGACGGCGGCGTTTACGACAATATGCCCGTAAATCTTCTCGTGCGCCACGGCTACGACAAGATGCTTGTCATTCGCACCAACGTTGAGAGCAAACAGCCAAAGCGCAAAGTCGAGGGTGATCCCGATTTGTTTTATATCATTCCCAAAGAGGATCTCGGTCCTGCGATGGCGTTTTCCAAGACGAGAATACACGCATATATGCAGATGGGGTACGATGATGCGAAGGAACTTATGGACAGCGGACTTCGCGAGTTTTTGCTCGGCTAAATAAGGCAAAGATAAATATAGGTGAAATATATGGCACAAAACAAGATATTGCTTTTGGATTCAAACTCTCTTATGCATCGCGCATATCACGCGCTCCCGAACCTCAAGTCCACCAAGGGGCTTTACACTGGCGCGATATACGGATTTTTGAGCATACTTTTGAAGATAATCAAGGAGCAGAATCCCACGCATATAGCGGCGGCGTTCGACCTGCACGGGCCGACGTTCCGCCACGAAATGTTCAAAGAATACAAAGCGACCAGAAAGCCGATGGACGAGGAGTTGCGCCAACAAGTCGAGCCTCTCAAAGACCTTATCACGGCTATGGGCATCAAAATCGTGAGTATGCAAGGCTACGAAGGCGACGACATACTCGGCACGCTCTCGAAGCGTTTTGACGACGAGTGCGTCATAGTCACGGGCGACCGCGACAGTTTCCAACTCGTCAGCCCCACGACCAAGGTGTTTTGGACGAAAAAGGGCGTAAGCGACATAGAAGTGTACGACGTAGACCGTTTGTTGCAAGACGGATTCACCGTGCAACAATTCATAGATTACAAGGCGTTGAGAGGGGACACCTCGGACAACGTGCCCGGCATACCCGGAGTCGGTGAAAAGACAGCAAAGCAACTTTTGGAGCAATTCGGTTCGCTCGAAAACATTTTGGCAAACGCCGACAAAATCCCCGGCAAACTCGGACAAAACGTTGCAAACAACAAGGAACTCGCACTATTGAGCAAAGAACTCGTGACGATAAATTGCAACGTTCCCGTCGAATGTACGCTTGACGATATTGCGTTCACGCCCGTCTATTCGAGTGCCGTGAAGCAAAAACTTGCCGAACTCGAAATCACGTCGCTTGCAAACAGAATGACGTTCGACGATACCAAAGAGGACGTTATTCCCGTAGCGAAAAACGTTGAAAAAAACGTCGTATCGCTCACGAGCGAGGACGAAATCGTCGCCGCGGTAAAGGGAGACAGAATCGCAATCGTAATAGGCAAAGACTTGTCGTTTGCCGTTGACCAAAAGACGGAATACACCGTAAGTTGCGTCGAGGATTTGTTCAGCGAAGGCATAGGTTTCGACCAAGCGCTCGAAACGCTCAAACGCCTTGCAAAAGATAGGGAACTCGTGTGTTACGACTACAAAAACCTGAGCAAAGAATACGGCTTTTCGCAAGAGAAATTCTTTGACGTTATGATAGCGGCGCACCTTGCAAGAGGCAGTGCTCCGATAAAAAACATAGAGCAGGTTTTGGGTGCGGACGGCTACGAAATCGGTGCGGTAGAGTTGCTTGCGGAAAGCGAGAATTTGCGCACTCAACTTGCACAACAAGGACTTAACGAGTTGTTTTTCGACGTTGAACAGCCACTTTGCGTCGTTTTGCGCAATATGGAAGAGAGGGGAGTCAGAGTATCGGCGGACGTTTTGAAAGCACTTGAGACAAAGTACGGCGCAATCATTCAAAGGCTCACGGAAGAAATATTCGCAATCACTGGAGAGCCGTTCAACATAGCTTCTCCCAAGCAACTGGGCGAAGTGCTTTTCGACAAACTCGGATTGCCGCACGGCAAGAAGACAAAGACGGGTTATTCCGTCAGCGAGGACGTGCTTTCAAGCCTTGCAGACAAGCATCCGATAGTCAATCTCGTGCTCGAATATCGCCACTATGCAAAACTTCAATCCACCTACGTCGTGGGACTTCAACCGCTCGTCAACAGGGGCAGAATCCACACCGAATTCAACCAATGCATAACCCAGACGGGCAGACTTTCGTCAACCAATCCCAACCTTCAGAATATACCTGCAAGAAGCGACGAGGCAAAGGACATAAAGAGTGCTTTTATCGCAAGCGACGGTTGCGTGCTCGTGAGTGCGGACTATTCTCAAATCGAACTTCGCTTGCTTGCGCATATGAGCGGCGACGAGCAACTCATCGAGGCGTTCAATCACGACGACGATATCCACGCAATCACCGCATCGCAGATTCTCGGCATCCCCGTGAGCGAGGTTACGCCTGCGCAAAGGCGTGACGCCAAAGCCGTCAACTTCGGCATAATTTACGGCATAAGCGGCTTCGGACTTGCAGAAAACCTATCCATACCGCAATACAAAGCGAGAGAGTTTATTCAAAACTATTTCGTCATGCACCCAAAGGTGCGCGAGTTTATGGACGGATGCATTGCCGATGCGCGCGAGAGGGGATATTCTTTGACGATGACGGGCAGACGTCGCAATCTTTCCGACCTCAACTCGTCCAATTATATGGTGCGTTCTGCGGCGGAGCGTATGGCGATGAACACGCCCTTGCAAGGCTCTGCAGCAGACATAATCAAAATCGCAATGATAAACGTCGAGAATCGCCTCAAAGATATGAAGTCCAAGATGATTCTTCAAATCCACGACGAACTTATCATCGACGCGGCAAAGGATGAGGAAGAAGAGGTCAAAAAGATTCTCTCTTACGAGATGGAAAACGCCGTTCGCCTGTCAGTACCGCTCGTGGCGGAGGCAAACAGCGCGGAAAACTGGGGTGAACTCAAATGAGAATCGCGATAATAGGCGGAATAGGCTCGGGCAAAAGCGAGGTCATGAAGATAGCAAAGGAAAGAGGCTTTTTCTGCCTTAGCGCAGACGAAATCAATTCCGAACTTCTCAAAACTCCGACTTATATCCAAAAAATCGCGTCGGCGTTCCCGACCGTAGTCAAAGACGGCGAGGTGGACAGAAAAGCGCTTGCCGGCATAGTTTTCGGTGACGAGAGTGCGCGAGCGAAACTCAACGCTATAGCGCATCCCGAGATTATGCGCAGAATTGCGGAGTGCAAAGAGAGTCCGCTTGCGGTTGAACTGCCTTTATTCGTAGAGGGCGGCGACGAGGCGTTTGACGAAATCGTGTACGTCAAAGCCCCGATTCTCAAGAGAATCGCGCGTTTGAGAAAGGGCAGGAGAATGAGCGCAAAGCAAGCGATAGTACGCATAAAATCCCAAGTCCCGTCATCCGTATTGCGCGCAAAATCCACAATCGTGATAAACAACTCCAAATCGCTTGCGTTACTATCCAAAAACACAAACAAAGCGTTTGACGCCATATTAAAAAACCACAAACAAACCGACAAACAATAATTCTCAACAAAACACTTTCTAAAATAAAAACTCTATGCTACAATAACAAAAGTAAATAAGTTAATCAAATCCGCTTGCGGATAAGGAAGGAGAAAATTATGATAAACGGCAAAACCATCGTCATCACCGGCTCGAACAGCGGTATCGGTCTTGAAACGCTCAAACTGCTTGCAAACGGCAGCAACAAGATTTTGGCGGTTGACTTGCGCACGGACAGAATCGAGGCGCTCAATTTGAAGAACGTATTCCCGATGGTGTGCGACGTATCCACCAAAGAGAACGTCGATTCCATTTTTGCGACCGCAACCGAAAAACTCGGCTCGATTGACATCTTCTTTGCAAACGCAGGTTTTCCGTACTACGAAACGATGGACTATGTCAACTGGGAGCGCATCGAGGACATCTTCAAAGTCAACGTGTATTCCCCCATCTACACCTATCAAAAATACGTCGAATATCTCGGTGGAAAGCAAGGTCAAATGGCAATCACGGTTTCTGCAATCGGCAAACTCGCAATGCCCGGCTACACGCTCTACAGCGCGAGCAAATTCGCAGTCCAAGGCTTCCAACAAGGTCTGCGCTACGAACTTCCGAGCAATGTCTCCCTCACTTGCCTCTATCCTATAGCCACCGACACGGGCTTCTTCAAAAAGGCAGTCGAAGGTCAAGAGGGCAAAGTGATCCGCGAGCGTCCGTTCCCCGTCCAAAAACCGCAACACGTGGCAAAGTGCATGGTCAGAGGCTTGGAGCATAAGCGCAAATTCGTCAATCCGTCCAAACTCTTCACGTTTGCACAATTCCTGTTTGCGATCTGCCCGCCGATCAAGTGGGTGTATTTGAAACTTGAAAAGAACAAACTCGACCGTTTTGAAGCTCAAAAAGCCACAAAATAGCGTAATAGAACTTAAAAACAAAAGTCCCGACTTCGATATGAAGTCGGGACTTTTCATTTTTTTGGTGTTTTTTCCATGCGGATTTTCGGCGAATGAGCGTTAGTAAAGCAAATCTAATTTTATTTATAATTTATATTTGTCAAGCAGTTCTCTCTCAAAACCTGAAAACATACTATCAAGCGCCATATCTGCTGCCATTGCAAGCATAACTCTTGCCCCCTGGCATCTTGCTCCTTCTATA
>JBNMJA010000033.1:0-12653 GCA_050873585.1 Bacillota bacterium
CTCAATTATTAATTATTAATTATTAATTATTAATTCAAAACTACCTTCTCAAGTCGTTGCCGTCCATCTCGATAATCATCGAGTATTGCTTGTGGCTCAATCTCGAATAAATGCGCTCGCCGTAGCGATTGAGAATGTTTTCGCCGCTTAAGTTGGTGGTTATGAGCGTTGCGCGGCTATGCATCTGCCTCTCTTCAATAACGAGAAGCAAATACTCGACGGTTACGTTTTTGAGCATAGGTTCGGTGCCGAGGTCGTCGATGACGAGCAAATCGCAAGTAAGCACGTCGTGCAGAAGTGCGTTTCGCTCGGATACGGGAGACGTGTGCGTGGTGAGCATAAGCGAGCAGAACTCGTAGGCGCTCATAAACTTCACCGCATAACCTTTTTCCACTATCGCGCGAGCCATCGCGCTTGCAAGGCAGGTTTTGCCCGTGCCTACACCGCCCGAAAATACGAGGGTTTTGCACTTGGAGGACGGAAACTTGTCAACGTACTTTTTCATCGAATCGTAAAGTTGGCCTGTAAGACGTCTTTGTTGCTCGTCCTTGATTTTTGAAAGGTCGCAATCGTCAAAGGAAAACTTCGCTCTTTCGTCGATTTGGCATTCTTTTTTGAGATTTTCCACAAAGGAATCCCAAATACACGAGCATATTTTGCCGTCTACGAATCCCGTGTCAGAGCAAAGCGGACAAACGGGTTTGCCAACGAAATCTTCTTCCGAAAAACCGTATTTTTTGAGTGTTTTTTGATAGTTTTTATGCGCTTTTTCGATGAATTTCGACAAATCTTCGTCGCTCGTCATGGCACGGAAAGTCAAATCCACGTACTCTTTGTTTGCACGCGAAATCTCGTCGATAGAAAAGGCTCTGTCGATATTCTGTCGCGCCAGTGCGTTTTGCGCGTCTATTTGTTTTTGGCGCTCGGAAAGCGTCGCTTGCATAACTCTTTTTTTCATATCACCACTCTATATCTTTGAGACTGTCGATGCTGGTTATCACGCTCTTGAGTTCTTCTTGCGAATAGGTGCGCTCTTCAAAAGTCTTTTCTCTGGGCTTTTGCGCACTCTGCGGCGGCGTGAACTTCTTTGCCTGCTCGAGCGTGGAAATTCCGTTGGCTTTGTAGGTTGAAAGCAATTGATTGACGAACGCGGTCGGATAGGTCTTGCCCGTCGCTTGCTCGGCGGCGTACAGAATCACGTCGTCGGCAAAGCCCCACGTCACGCTCCAAGTGCGATAGTATTCTCTATCCTGCGTGGTGACCGTCCTCGAACGGCCGCTCGCCTCGATGATACGCTTGATTTTGCCGTCAAGTTCGATTTGAGTGAGCATATACTCGTCGATGCTCTTTGCCGTAAGCAAGCCTTGCTTGTAGAATTTTTCAACCACGTTGTTCATTCCGTCAAGCGTACGTACGCTTGAAATGAAGCAGTTGTGCGCAATCTTCGCGAGCGCTTCCATATCGAAGCCCTTTGACGTCCAAGGCACGATATATACCTCGATTTCGTGCTCGAAAGACTCGTAGTATATTCCCAAATTCTTGTTGACGGCAACCGCAATCTCTTTGAGATGCTCGCGGTGCGTCTGATAATCGTTCATCTCTTCCGCAGTGAATATTGACATACGATAGAATTCGTCGAGTTTTGAGTCCAGTTTTTTGAAACTTTTTGCGCCTTTGAGCGTCTTTGCCGCCGCGAGAATCGCATCGAGTTCGTAACCCCAACTGCGCGTCCATTTGAGAAGCATCTGCTTTTCTTCGAGTTCCGCTCCGCCCTTTCTTGCAAGCGCGACGAGAACCTTTTGCATCTGCTCGGACTGTTGGTCGTATTCGGAAAGTTTGTTTTCAACGTCCGAAACCGTGCGTACGCCGTCCGCAACCCAGTTGCGAGCAACCGTGAGTATGTAGGGATACCTCACCCCCATGCCTTTGAGATTTATGCAGTATTGCACAATCATAAGCATAGCGTCCTGCTCGAGTTTGCTCTCGTCAAGGAACATATAATACTCGTTGTATTCGTTGGGCGTGAGCATGCGCTCGGGGAAAAGTTGTTGAAGATGGACGTTGAAATCGTTCCACTTTTCGCTCTTGTATTTCTTCGGGGTCTGCATGGAGTGCTTAAGACTCAAATACTGCACTTCGAGCGGCTGTTTGGACACGATTTGCACAAGCCCCATATCTTCAAAATAGGAATACGCCGATATGATATCCGCTTCCGTCATGTCAAGACGGGCGCAAAGTTCCTGCACCGTGTTCTCCTTTTGCGGCGCCATGCAAAGATATAAACCGTAAAGATACACCTTTATTTGCTTCTCGTCGCAATAGGGCAAATGTTCGTTGATAAACAAGTTGTCAACGAGAGTGAACGTTTCCATCAAAAAATCACTTTGAAACTTTGCAAAACCCACGATAGATACTCCTTTTATACGGAGTATAATCATAACACAAAAAAAAACGTGCGCCAACGCAAAATTTTCAATGAATCTCAAAAGACAATATGTTGTGTTTAAACTGCTTTATTTGTCCTAATAAATAAAAATATTTATATATTCTTCCACTACAAGAGTTATCGCCGAATACCTTAAATTTTAATTTCCCCCTTCCTCACGCGTTTCCCCTACCGCCGTTCCCCCTCTGCATAAATTTGAGGGAACCCACGGCGTCCGCTTCGCGTGGGGCAACACTCAGCACTCGCATAGATATGGGCATTTCTCTACTTGTGCCACTGTGCTTTGTGCGCCAGCTTCGCACCCAAACGGCGCAGTCGCTTGTACTGTCCGTCAAGCTCGGCGTTCGCTTTTCTCGCCGCCGTTGCGGCTCGCGTTACGTCTGCGAAATTACACATTCCGTTTATAGTTACTACTGCGCTCATAAAAGGTCGCCAAATCGATGAATAACGCGAAAGAGGCACCCGAACGGCAACCCTAATTTACTATGCGTAAATGAGTTGTCGGGCGGGTGCCTCTGACAAAGTTAGTCGCGATTTGGCAACCTTTTATTCGCTGCGGAGAGCAATGGCAGGATCCTTCTTCGCCGCAATCCTCGACGGTATGAATCCCGCAAGTACGCTGAGCAAGATGCTGACGAAGAACATGACGAGACATTGCCACCAAGAGACGGAAACAAGATTTTCGATGCCGAGTTTCCACTCGATGATGACGCTGCCGACGACGCAGACGATGACGGAAATGATGATGCCGATGAGTCCGGAATATCCGCCGAGAATCGCCGATTCGGCAATAAACACTCGGGATATGTCGCGCTTTCTCGCGCCGATGGAGCGAAGCACACCGATTTCTTTGCGACGCTCAAGCACCGAAGTGTAGATGATGATCGCAATCATTATGGTGGACACGATGAGCGAAATTGCCGCAAAACCGACCAGGACGCCCGTGATCGTGTTGACCATCGTGTTGACGAATTGCATCATCGTGGAAAGGCTATCCGAATAAGTGATGTCGTTGTCGGAAAGGAACTTGGCTACGTCTTGCTTTGCCTCGAAACTCGAGCAATAGAACTCTATGCTTTGAGGATATTCTTTGTCGATAAATCCGAGTTCGCGCATGATTTCCGAGTGGTCGTTGCTATCGGGTTTTGAGACGTCGATTTTCACTTCGTCGCCCGTTTTTACGATATATTGCGGCTTGGGCGTTGCGTCCGAATAATTGTATTTGTAAATCTCGATTACGCTCTCGTACGACGTTTGCGTATCGGTTGCGTCGTCCTCGTCAAGGAGCGCAACGGCATCGTCGTAGAGTTTCTGCATCGACTTGATCGCCTGATGGTTTTGAGAGTGTGTGAGGAGAGTTTCGGTGAGCGCTTTGGTGTAGCCGATTACGCCGCCGATGGAACTTGCGATTGCGCCCTTCTTGGGACGAACGACACCGACGACTTTGACGGTGTCCGTGCCGTCTGCAAACTTCATTGCGCGTGCGTCTACGTACGTTCTGTCAAGCGTTGACTTGTCACCCATCGTCCAAAGCTCGACGCCGTTCTCGTTCGTCATAACGTTGCCGTCGGCATCCGTCATTTTGTCGAGATAATCGACGTTGGACATAAGTTTGTATTCAAGTCCGAGAATTTCGTCTAACGTGTACTTCTTTGCCGCAAACGCTTCTTTGTTGATGAGAAGTTGTCCCAAATCCGCACTCGATTTCAAGCCGAGCATGAAAAGTTGATAGTCGAAAAGCGTATTGTCTTCGTTTACGACTACGACTACTTCGTTGGCTTTGGTCGGCCATTTGCCGCCTACGACTTCGTATTGAGCGTTGACGAGCGTGGTGTTTTCGGATATCTCTGCCCACGGATCGCCTATCATTCCCGACAAGTACGCCATTGCGTCGCTGATGGTCATCTGTTGACCCATAACGTCGATTTTCAGATCGGTAAGCTTGCCGTTGAGCAATTTGTTGAAATAATCGAACAACGAATACATGTTCTCCGAATACGGAGTCGTCTTCATATAGTTCGTGGTGCTCTTGGGGTCGTTTACGTACACGTTGAACGACGTGCCGTAATTGTACTTGACAGTCGCAAGACTGTGATCGAACTCTGCGTCTATCTTTTGCTTCAAGCCGTGCAAATCGTTCGTTTTTTGCATTTTAGGATTCGTGAACATTGCCGCAAGGTTGCCCAAAACGAGTTCGGTCGTGACTTCGTTGTCGTTGACGTTTGTATTGTTTGAGCTGCCGCCTCCGAATCCCATAAGATCTTGCATGAGCGAGGATACGTCAAGACTTGACTTGTTGACGGCAAGCGGATAGGTCGAGAGCGCACTTTCTTCAAGTCCTTTGACGTACGCCGACGCGCCGTTTGAAAGCGAGAGTACGAGTACGATGCCGATGATGCCGATTGAACCCGCAATCGAGGTGAGCAATGTGCGACCTTTCTTGGCGAGGAGGTTGTTCCATGAAAGATTGATCGCCGTGCCGAGTTTCATACCCGCTCTGTCGGCTTTCTTCCATTTGAGGAATCTTTCACGGAAAGACTTCTTCTTGGGCTTTGCTTCTTCGACTCTGACTTCCTTCACTTCGACGTCGCCGTCTGCCTTTTCGACTTCGACGATCCTTTCAATCGTATCGTCGGTGACTTTTTCGTCAAGAATTTCCGCTTGCTCGTCCGCACTCGAATACGGCATGGTGTCGCCGACGACTTCACCGTCTTTCAAATACACGATGCGTGTGCTGTATTCCTCCGCAAGAGTGGGGTTGTGCGTGACCATAACTACGAGTCTGTCCTGTGCGACTTCTTTGAGCAAATCCATGACTTGAATGCCCGATTCGCTGTCAAGAGCGCCGGTAGGCTCGTCTGCGAGAATAATTTCGGGGTTGTTGACGAGCGCACGAGCAATCGCAACGCGCTGCATTTGACCGCCAGAAAGTTGATTGGGTTTCTTCTTCGCCTGCGATTCAAGCCCGACTTTTCTCAACGCCTCGAGGGCGCGCGTCTTTCTTTCCTCGCTTTCAACGCCGGCAAGAGTGAGGCTCATTGCAACGTTTTTGAGGATGTTCATATGCGGAATGAGGTTGTAGGACTGAAATACGAAACCGATACGGCGATTGCGATAGGTGTCCCAATCGACGTCGTCGTATTCTTTGGTGGAGACGGAATCGATCTGGATATCGCCGTCTGTGTAGCGGTCAAGACCGCCGATAATGTTCAAAAGTGTGGTTTTTCCGCAACCGGAAGGACCTAATATGGAAACGAATTCGTTCTTTCTGAATTCGATTGATACGTCGCGTAAAGCAAGGACGCTCTCTTCATCCACCTTGTATTCCTTGGTGATATTTATAAGTTTAAGCATAACGCTCCTGATTTTTATGTGTATTTGGCGAATCTTATAGTCCCGAACCGGCAAATCCCCGCCATAAAAATCTCCGTCGGAAGTTTCGCTCTAAACGGAAGTTTCACTGAAAAACTTCCTTCTCTCATAACATCAAGCGTTGACTTCCCCAAATAATTATACGCCTTTGCGAAACTCTTATAACTATAATGTATTTGGATTATACCACATAAAAATCAAAAAAGATAGCGTTTTTCACTTAATGCCCGACATTTTTTTAAAAGTGTTGGTTTAAATACACTTGTATGGTTTTAACACAAGCGAGAATTAACTTAAAGTCTTGTGAGAATCACCCTTGAGGATAATAGTTGGGAAAAATGAATAACAGAACACGATATGTGTATCATTTGATACGTCACAACGAACGATTCGGTGATTCTATATTGAAACACTTATCGTGTTATTATGTGCCGAGTATTGTCGATTTTATGCGAAATATGGTAGAATAATACACTAATCGTGTATTTTTAGGCTTTTTAGGTAAGTTTTATCCTCGTCCGAAATACGATAACTCTCGCATGCTTTTTGTATGCTCTTGTTGTGCACCCAAGGCGGCAAAACTCGTTTTTGAAGATACGGCAAGACCGTTTGATACTGCTTGATAAGCGCAAAACTGACGTACCATGCGATTGCCATGTTGACGTAGTACTCGTCCGAGCGAACGCTTATGACTTTTTCAAACTTGTCGAGCGAAAAATCGTCGTCGAGAAAATAACGCATTGCACTGACTATACCGAAGCGCGCCGTGTAGGTTTTGTCCGAGCAAAGCCACTGCTCTATATGATTCCACAATTCGTCCTTGTGACTCGCAAAGCACTTCGGCGCAAAAGTGTCGCAAACCGCCCAGTTGTCGATATACGGCAAAAAGCGGTTCACTTCATTTATCGTCTTGTCAAAATCTTTGTCGTTTGAAATCAGCAACGCGTGCAAAACGTCTTCTTCGTAATACTTGTGAGGAAGTTCGCAAAGGAATGCCGATTTCTCTTCTTTTGAAAACGACTCGTCTTTTTCAAGATTCTTCGCAATAGTCCGCATGAGGGGCATACGCACGCCGATGACTTTTTCCTGTTCGATGGTCGGCATCAGAGAAGAGTGAAACTGCTTGTACTTCTCGTCACGATTGGCAAACAATAACTTTTCGATTCTTTCCATAAATATCAAATAAGCGCAAAGCGCAAAAAAACAATTATTGCATAACGCAATTGTTCACCGGATTTTGAGGTCGTGAATTTTTATATGTTCGAGCAAGCACTCGCAGCCCTCGAGAATGTCATCGTAAGTTATATCGAAATTGCCCGTCCACCACGGATCTGCGATATCCCTCGGCTCGGGAGAAAAATCGAGAAGTCGGCTCACTCTCGCTTCGTTGCCGATAATCTGTTTTATAGCACGAACATTGCGCTCTTCCATGCCGAGAATATAATCATACTCTTTTTCGGCTTTGGGCGTGATACGCACTGCTCTGTGGTCGAGCACTTCGATTCCCATAACGCGAAGTTTTCTTTGCGCGGGCGGATATATCGGATTGCCGATTTCTTCAAAAGAAGTTGCGCTCGACGCGACCTCGATTTTCCCTTCGAGGTTGCTCTCTTTTATAAGGTGGCTCATCACGCACTCCGCCATAGGCGAGCGGCAAATGTTGCCAAGACACACGAACATAACTTTTATCATACGCTCAACACTCGAATACGAAAGACAACGGTCCGTCTTGCTGTTGTTCGATAAACATATGCGCACCGAAAACTCCGTTTTTGACGACAATGCCTTCATCACGAATTTTTTGCGTAACTCGCTCGTAGAGATACCTTGCTCTGTCAGGAAGTTCGGCGCGTCCGAAATCGGGACGATTGCCCGTGCCTTTGCCGAGCGTGCCTGCAAGCGAAAACTGCGAAACGAGCAATATCTCGCCGCCTGCTTGCTTTATGTCGAGATTCATTTTGTCGTTCTCGTCGCGAAAGACCCGAAGCCTTGCAACCTTGCGTGCAAAATAGTCCGCTTGCTCCTCGGTATCGCCTTTTTCGATGCCGAGAAATATGGTGAGTCCCGATGGGATTTCACTCACGAGTTTTCCGTCAACCGAAAGGCTCGATTTAAACGTACGTTGTATGAGCGCTCTCATATTATTCTCCGATTCTATGTTTTATACGTATGTTTTGAATTGATAAAGTGACGATTGTGCGATTTGATCGCAATTCAGTTCTTGCCGCCGTTACATTCGATTTTGTTTTGGGTCTTTGGCGGAGGCGAGGCAAGATATTGATAAAAATTGCACTCGAGTTCACTGTTATAGAGTTTTCTTATCCTGTCGGCACGCCGTCCGAAATACTTTTCAAACGCTCTGTACGAAGTGATTGCGTACACGCACCACTCGTCGAGTTTCTTGGTCATCGCGCCGAAATCTCTGTACAAAAGCTTGAGTTCGTCCTCGTCCATAAGCCTTTCGCCGTACGGAGGATTGGTCACGATAACCCCGTGCGAAAAGCGCGAGGAAACTTCTCTCATATCTCCGACTTGCAGGTGGATTTTGTCGAGTACGCCTGCTCTTTGGGCGTGTTTTATCGCAAGTTTTATAGCGTCCTTGTTGATGTCGAATCCGCTGATATGCAACTCTCTGTCACGCTTGATTCTCTCCTGCGCTTCTTGCTGAACGATATCTCTTACGTTCGGAGCGTTTTTGAAACTCTCGCACGCAAAATTTCTGTTCATACAAGGTGCCATATCCAACCCTATAAGCGCCGCCTCGACGGGAATCGTGCCAGAGCCGCAAAACGGGTCGATAAACGCCCTTTCGGGATTCCATACCGAGAGTTCTATCATAGCGGCGGCAAGCGTTTCTCTTATCGGCGCATCGCCGAGATACGTGCGATAACCTCTTTTGTGCAAACCCTCGCCCGACGTGTCGAGCGTCACCGTGGCAACGTCGTCAACGAGCGAAACCTCAACGTCGTAGACCGCTCCGTTCTCGTCGAACGAGCCGCCGAGCGCCATGGAAAGTTTGGATATAATTGCTTTTTTGGTTATGCTCTGCACCGAGCGCAGAGCAAACAACTTGCTTCCCGTCGACTTTGCGTTTACGACTATGCGCGCGTCGCGAGTCACGACGTCTTGCCAGCGCATATCGAATACGCCGTCAAACAACTCGTCGAAGGTCTGTGCACAGAACTTTGCAAGCACTATGCGAACTCTGTTGGCAGTGCGCAAAAACACGTTGGAGCGGAGCACGTCTTTGTAGTCGCCCTCAAATTCAATACGACCGAAATTCGCTCCGCCGGGAGCGTAACCGAGCCGCAGAAGTTCTCGCTTGCAGACGGCTTCTATGCCGCTTGCAACCGCAACTTCGATATTGAGTTTGCCGTCAAAAATGCTTTCCATATTGTCTGTTTCGTTCGCTTGATCGATTTGTGAATTATCTTGTCAACTGTCAAAACTCACAGTTTATATTCAAGATTTGAATATATAAACCTCTCGTTTTGCGATTTAGAGTTTTGCTATATCCTTTATGACTTCACTTGCTATTACCATACCTGCGATTGCGGGGGCGTAGCAAATGCTTCCCGGGATATGCCTGCCTTTTTCGCTCGGAGTGTCTTTGGGAATGAGCGGCGGCTTGTTTGAATACACCACTTTCAATTCGTTCACTCCGCGCGCTTTGAGTTCTTTGCGCATAACCTTTGCAAGCGGACAAACGCTCGTCTTGTAGATATCGCAAACCTCAAAGTTTACGCCGAGTTTATTGCCCGTGCCCATACACGAGATTATAGGCACGCCTGCCTCTTTGGCGCGGACGATGAGGGCAAGTTTTGCACTCACCGTGTCGATTGCGTCAACGATATAATCGAACGAGGAAAGGTCGATTGCGTCTGCCGTGTCTGGCATATAAAACATATCGTACGCCGTGGTTTTGCACTCGGGATTGATTGCCGCGATTCGCTCTACGGCAGCCTCGGTTTTGCGTCTGCCGAGCGTTGAGCGCGTTGCCAGAATCTGTCGGTTGAGATTGCTCGCCGAAAAGACGTCGTTGTCCAAAACCGCAATCGAGCCGACTCCGACCCTTGCAAGCGCTTCGACGACGTAGCCGCCTACGCCGCCTACGCCGCATACGAGAACACGCGCCGATTTGAGCGCGTCGATACCGTCGCCGATGAGCATTTTTGTGCGAGTGTACATATCTTCCATATCAGTCTTTGATAATCCCTCTTCTTCTCAATTCTTCACCGGTGTTTTCACGCTTCGGCTTTTCCTCTTTGGTCACCCAAGCGCCGAGCGTGTTCGCGCCGCTTTCACAATAGAGGTCGTAATAGTTGAGTTCGCCTCTCATACGCTTTTCGTGCAAAGATTTTGAATTGCACCATATCATTGACGGTATACCGACCACGAGCATGTAAAACGGACCCGTCAAAAGCGATTGCACGGTGTGTCCGTATTCATGAACGCGCGCGTCCTTCGTCCATACCGACGGGCGATTGCCGTTGACGAATATGAACATTCCGAGCGAAATTCCGCCCCAGTTGCCGTCGTGATAAGTGAGTATCGCGCCATGGTAAAACTCGTGTCTGCACTTTGCATATTTCAAAAACAGAAAAAGCCCGAGCAGAGTTTGCAAAAGTCCCCAAGTGCATTGCACGATTGCGTATATTGCGTATTTCAAAAATTTGACCGCTTTCATTTTTTCACCTACGCTTATTGTACAACAAACGAGAAGATAAATCAACCTCGCGCGGCAACGCGCGTCTGCGATTTTTGCTTTCGACATATATTCTTGCCCTCATTCGCCCAAATCGCACGACGGGGTTTTGAGCACATATTTTATTTCAAAAACGCAAAGTTCAATTGACAGCAACACTTATTGTGTATTATTATATATATACCATATATCAAGGATGAAAAAATGCTGCACAGTTGCTTCCCGGAAAGATTGAAATCTCTCAGACAAGAGAAAAATATGCTCCAACAAGACCTTGCGGAACATCTCAAGGTGTCAAAATCCACCATATCCGGTTGGGAAGTCGGCAGAAATCAGCCGAGTTACGACACGCTGATTGAATTGAGCATATTCTTCGGCGTATCAGTGGACTATCTCATCGGCAGAAGAAACTACTAAAAAACGAAGCACTCATCGAGTGCTTTTTTTATTACTCTTTCATCAAGAAGTACGATAAAATTAACTCTAAACACAACTCCCCTTTCCTCACGTGTTGTATTCTTCCTCTACAAGAGTTTACGTTTAGTACCCTAAATAGATGCACCCCCTCTTTCCGGACCACGCCGGTATGTCCACTTCGGCGTTTGCGCACCGCAATCCGCCTCGTTCGCTTTGGCTACAACTCGTCCACCGGACGGGTTGCTTAACGCGTCGCGCCCGACCACTCAAACTAACGTCAATTCTCTACAAGAGTAATCGTCGTTCGCGGGGGAGACAAGACGCGATTGACTTCGTAACAATCGCTCTTCCGTCGCTTCGCTCCTTACGGCACTCACATAGAAGAGTATCGTTCACTACTTATGCCACTTCGCCTGCGTGACGCTACGCAACAGAATGTCACGCATTCTCGTACTGCACATCAAGTTCGGCGCTCATATGCGAGCCGCCTTGCGGCTCGGATTCCGTCTGCGAAAAAGCAAATTCCGTGTATAAGGACGCCCTGAATGAGTGTGAGGAAAAAGTCCGCCAAATCGATGGATAACGCGAAAGCGCCCTAAATAAAAACGCGATATTTGGATGAAGAACAAGAAAGAGCCGTTTTCACAGGCAGGAGCGTACTGAATCGTACGTGACTGTTTGTGGAAACGGCTCTGCCGCAGTTATTCGCCAAATAGCGCGTTTTTACTTTGTAAACGCAAAATATATGGCGTTTATTGCCTTCTCATAATCAAAAGTATCTACACCGACTATAATATTCAACTCCGAAGAGCCTTGGTCGATCATGCGGACGTTGACGTTGGATGCGGCAAGCGCGGAAAAAAGCCTTGCTGCCGTGCCTTGTCTCGAAGCCATGTTGTGACCGACGGTTGCGATGAGGGAAAGTCCGCTGTGAATCTCGATATTGTCGGCATTGATGGGCTCTTGGAGCGCGGCAAGCACTTTTTGCATTTTGCCCGCGATATACTCGTCGCGAATGACGACGGAGAGCGTGTCTATGCCCGAGGGAACGTGCTCGAAAGATATGCCCTCGAATTCAAGTACGGAGAGGACTTTTCTGCCAAAGCCGATTTCGGAATTCATCATATCCTTTTCGATATTGATGATAGTAAATCCCTTTTTGCCTGCGATACCCGTGATGATTTTCTGCTCTTTGGGCAAATTCTTTTCCGCAACGATCATCGTGCCCGGATGCGATGGATTGAACGTGTTTTTGATATTGATGGGAATGGATACGCTTCTTACGGGGAAAATCGATTCGGGATGAAGCACCTCTGCGCCCATATAGGCAAGTTCGCGAAGTTCACGATAACTCACATAATCGATAATTTCGGGATTTTCGACGATACGGGGGTCGGCACTCAAAAAGCCGTTAACGTCCGTCCAGTTTTCGTAAACGTCCGCACCGACGGCGCGTGCGATAAGCGCACCCGTAATATCCGAGCCGCCGCGTGAAAAAGTGGTGATTCTGCCGTCCTGATTCGAGCCGTAAAAACCGGGAATAACGGCGTATTCGACGCCCTCGAGCCTCTTTTTTATGAGGTCGAGCGAATAGTGCATCTGAAGTTTTTCGCCGCTGAATTTGACGATATCCTGCGTGTCCACAAACTCGAATCCGAGTTTTTTTGCAAGGATAAGCGCGTTGAGATACTCGCCTCTCGACGCGGCGTAATC
>JBNMJA010000034.1:0-12568 GCA_050873585.1 Bacillota bacterium
AACAATTGTATATTCATAAACATAATCATTCTACCTCCAATGTTATAAAGTCCGAAAAGTTTTCATAGAGGTCGGACGCCCCTAAGTAAGCAGTTCTCAAAATCACGTCTGCATCGTGCGCTTGTGACGACGTCATAGACTTTGGCAACATCGCATACAAATATCCGTCTTTTGCGTCGGTTTCATACGCTATGTTTACGCCTACGATGTGCATTATGCCAAGGACTGCGGTTTGTACGACCGAACTTAACGCCGCGCAAACTATGTCCGCGCCCTCTTCGGCATACTCGCAATGTCCCGAGCACTCAACGCCTACGAACTTTCCGTCTTGTGTTGAGAACTTGACCTTGACCATCGCTTAACCCTCGATTGAAACGATCTTCAACTCGGTGTACGGTTGACGATGACCTTGACGCTTTCTGATGTTCTTTTTGGACTTGTAATGGAAAACGTAAACTTTGGGGAACTTGTCTTGTGCATTGACTTTTGCGCTGACCTTGACGGTTTGTGCGTCGTTGCCTGCTTTCACGTTTCCGTTGTCGTCGACGAGCATGAGAGCCTTGA
This sequence comes from Bacillota bacterium, assembly GCA_050873585.1. Taxonomy (GTDB): domain Bacteria; phylum Bacillota; class Clostridia; order Christensenellales; family CAG-917; genus CAG-475. Next base: position 565 of record JBNMJA010000034.1, read on the forward strand.
GTTCGATAACGTCGCCGATTTCAGCATCGATTTTTTCGACCTTGACGAGCATATCTTTCTCGACTTTGTATTGCTTGCCTCCGCATTCAACTACTGCGTACATTGTTTTTACCTCCTCTAACCAGTCTCGCCGACATAGGTGCAATCTTTGATTGACTTAAAAACCACTTTCGAGCGGCTCGACATTAAATTTACCAAAATGAAGAGAAATTGTCAAACGTTTGAGAAGAATTAATAATGAATAATTAATAATTAATAATGGCGGGTGGGCTTTGCCCACACCCAACCTTAAAAAAATAAAAACGAAGCGGCGTTTCTGCCGAAAACGCCGCTTGTTTTGACGTATTATTGAACGTCGTTTTCTATCTCTTGGGTGTTGTCGGTGGCTGCTGCTATCGACTCGTTCTCTTCGATTGCTTCTTGCGTCTGCAAGTCGCCACTTGCCATTTCATCCTCAAGCAGTTCCATACTCGCTTGTTCCGACTGCTCTTCTTCGCTCATCTCTTCCGCTTTGCGGGCTTCGACTGCAAGGATCATTTCGTTTACGGTCGTTTCGTTCAAGAAAAATTTCTTCTTGTATACGATAAGCGCAATCGCCATAAATACCATGGGTATCGCACACGTGCATACGAGCAAAATCATAGTGCTCTTTTGTCCCGACGCCGACGCTTGCAATGCATTGACTACGTCTTGCTTGGTCATATCGGTGATAAGCCCCTTGTCGATATCGGCAAATTGATTGGTGTATTTCAAAACGCCTGCGACGATATATACGAGCGATACGAGCCCTTGCATGAGCGCAGAGCCCATCTTTGCGGTCAACGGACGAAGCGCGAAGATCAAGCCTTCGTCACGCTTGCCCGTTTTATACTCGTTGTACTCCACGGTGTTTGCCATGTTGATGACCATAATCATATAGAAGCCGCCGCCCCAGCCTGCAACAGTGTACGCAAGGAACGTCAAAATGAATCGGAGAGTTATCTTCATTTCAAGCACTTCAAACAACACGATTTTGGGCACCGTTAAGCCGAGAATCATCATCAAAGCGTAACCGATTATGATTGCAAGTCCGCACGAATAAAGAAGTTTGTCACGGCTGTACTTCTTGGCAAGCGCAGGATAAAACAGCGTGAATACCGTCGACACTACGGCATATCCCAAACCGAAAACCGTCCAAAGCGTGCCGTTGTAGGCGTTGTCAAAGTAGATATACATCATGCCCAGTCCGCCGCCGACGACGTTCGTGCCGACGTTGAAAAGCAACATTACAAGCGCACTCCACATAATCTGGTCGTTCTTGAAAAGAACTTTGAACATGTCCTTGATCTTCATCGGCGGAGTTTTCATAAGATTCTTGGGCAACGGCTTTTCCTTGACGCCGAAAATCGTGAACATCTGGAATCCGCACATCATTACGACCGCTATGACAGCCATAATCCCGAATGCCACCGAAGAGTTGCCTCCAACGGGATTTTCACCCATTGCAAACGTCGGTATCACAAGCCCGGCAAGTCCGCCGCCGATGCCGACGGATATCGACGTGACCGTCATGAGTTTGTCGCGATCGTGCGGATTATTGGTGAGCGTGGGCATCATTCCCCAATAGGAAATGTCGTTCATGGTGAAAGTTATGCTGAAAAGGAAATACATCGCACCGAGCAAGCCGATAAACGCCCACCCCTGCGCAGGTACGGTGAACAACGTCACGATTACCGCAGACGTGCTGATTGCGCCGATAAGTTGCCAAGGCTTGTACTTGCCCCATTTAGTACGTGTGTTTTCAACGATTCCGCCCATAATCGGGTCGTTCAATGCGTCGAAAATGCGCGCCGCTATGATGATAAAAGTGATTGCCGTGAATTGAGCCGTGTTCAGATTCTTCGTGAATACGCAAAACGACAAAAGATATCCGTTGAACAGATTGTATAGAAAATCTCTGCCCAACGTACCCAACGCGTACATAAAAAGATTGCGGTTGGATAATTTTTCGCCTATCTGCGACGAGGCTACCGCATCTTTGTTAGACGTCTGCTCTGCGACCATATTTGTTTCTTCCTGCATAATTGTCCCCTTTATGCTTAATAAAAATATTGTAACAAAACGAAGAGGCGTTTTCAATAGAAAACAAGAAAATTATTGATATGCGTTCAAACACTTTTCGGGCAAAACGACACGGTTTTCGTTACGTTCAAAATCGCCGAAAAAGCTATAAGAATTTTTCTATCGGTATTTACATTTTCGGAGGTTTGTGATAATATACTTATCGTAGGATAATTCCTAAAATCAATAAAAACGTGAGGATTTGTTATGGCAAAACGTAAAAGCGATTACTTCGGACTCGGTTATATCGTAAGTCTTATTCTTGCAATCATTCCCGTCACATCCTGGATTCTCGGCGCAATCACGAGATTCTCCGAAGGCAAAATCGTCGCGGGTCTTCTCCGCTTGATTTTCGGCTTCAATATCGTGTGGATCGTTGACCTCGTTTTGATGATCGTCAAAAAGTCAATCTGGCGTCTTCTCAACTGCTGAGTATGACTATCGAATTTGAAAACAAAGTTTACGAAGATAAAAAGCAGGCTCTATGCGAGTTTGCTTTTTGTCATTATCCCCTTACGCTTTCAATCGACGGAAAAACGATGACTTTCGAGTGGTTCAGCGAATTGGAAAAGTATATTCTAACGCACTGAATCAACGGTTTAAGCAATAAAAACGACCTCATAAAAACGCATTCGTGTTTTTATGAGGTCGTTTTTATTTTTGTGCGACATCTACAAAAGGTGGATGAGAAGCAACTTAATTGCAATTTCCCCTTTCCTCACGTGTTTTCCCTATCGCCGTTCCCCCTCTGCACTTTGTTTGAGGGAACCCACGGCGACCGCGTGGCGGGGGACAACACTCGGCACTCACATAGAAAAGTATCGTTCTCTTGTTATGCCACTCGTTCACGGGCGAAAAGAATTCCAACTCGCCCGTTCACTTGTACTATTCGCCAAGCTCGACGCTCCCTTGGCTCGCCGCCTTGCGGCTCGAGTTCCGTCTTCGAATGGGCAAATTCCGTTAATAAGTAGGCTTCGAATGAGTGAGCGTTAAAAAGTCCGCTCTGCAAGTTCGCGTACGGCGGTTTAATCAAATACCACTGCTTGATGACATTTTACTAAAATTGCGTGATTGAGATGAATAACAAGAAAGAGCCGCCCGAACGGCAACCCTAATTTACTGGGCGTAAATGAGTTGTCGGACGGACGGCTCTGACGCAGTTGTTTGCGATTTATTGCTCATTTGCAAAACGGTGCCAGCAGATGCATAACAGTGACGTTTTAACTAAAATGCGATATTGAGATGAAGAACACGAAAGGCACGGCTTGAACCGAAACCCAACGTACATAAGCGTACGTGATTTCGGGGCAAGCCGTGCCTGACAAAGTTATTCGCTCAATAGCGCATTTTAGTTGGGGAAGCGGGTGCGGGCAGCATACGTAGTATGCAACAACTCATGCGCCAAATGACTGTTCGGCTCGCCTAAAAACTCGTCGTAGAGTTTCTTGACTTGCTCGTTGCGGTGTGAGACACGGACGGGTTTGCCTTCGTCTTCGAGATAAAGTGCGGAGGCACGCTTGTCACGGAAGGTGTCGAGAATGTCGTCGTCCTCATTGGGAAGGAAGCAGGGTTTGACGAAAGGTTGTCCGCCGCCTGCGACACAACCGCCGGGGCAACCCATGATCTCGATGAAGTGATAGGGGCTCTTCCCTTCTCTGATTTGATCAAGGAGGACTTTGGCGTTCTTCATGCCGGAAGCAACGGCAACTTTGACGTCCATACCGCCGAGGTTGTAGGTGACTTCTTTGATGCCTGCCATACCGCGAACGTCTTGAAGTTCAACGTGTTCGAGTTCCTTGCCGTTGAGCACGAACGCCGCAGTGCGAAGCGCCGCTTCCATAACGCCGCCGCTTGCTCCGAAAATGACGCCTGCGCCCGTGTATTCGCCGACGATGTCGTTGTCAAACTCTTCGTCGGGAAGTTTGGTGAAACGAATACCTGCGCGTTTGATGAGTTTGGCAAGTTCTCTCGTCGTCAAAACGGCGTCTACGTCTTTGAGTCCGTTGACGGTGAGTTGCTTTCTGTCCTTTTCAAACTTCTTGGCGGTGCAAGGCATTACAGATACGACGAAGATGTCTTCGGGTTTGATGCCGTTGCGCTCTGCATAGTAAGTTTTGAGGATTGCGCCGAACATTTCGTGAGGCGATTTGCAAGAAGAAAGGTGATCGAGCAAATCTCCGTAATAATACTCGGCGTAGTTGATCCAACCCGGTGAGCAGGACGTGATCATAGGAAGCACGCCGCCCTCTTTCACGCGAGAAAGAAGTTCAGTCGCCTCTTCCATGATGGTGAGGTCTGCGCCGAAGTTGGTGTCGAATACCTTTTTGAAACCGAGTCTGCGAAGCGCCGCAACCATCTTGCCCGTCACGAGCGTGCCGATGGGCATATCGAATTCCTCACCGAGCGCGGCACGAACAGCAGGCGCAGTCTGGACGACTACGTACTTGCCTTGCTTGAACGCTTCGTCTACCTTGTCGATTTCGCTCACTTCCATAAGAGCGCCCGTGGGGCAAACGCTGACACATTGACCGCAGAGTATGCAAGGAGAATTTGCGAAACTTCTGTTTTGCGCGGGAGCGACGATGGTCTTGAATCCTCTCTTCTCGAAACCGAGAACGGACAAGCCGTGAGCGTTTTTGCATCTTTCGATGCATCTGCCGCAGAGGACGCATTTGGACGTATCTCTCTTGATGGACGGAGTGAGCGTATCAACCGTTACGGGCGTTTGCTCGCCTTCGTAAAGTCCTTCTCTTGCGCCCGTGAGAATTGCGACGTGCAAAAGTTCGCATTTGCCGTTTTTGTCGCACTCTTGGCAGTTTCTGTTGTGATTGGAAAGCAAAAGTTCTACGGACGATCTTCTTGCCTGCACCGCCTTGGGTGAAGAAATGGTGATTTCCATTCCTTCAGCGACGGGATAGACGCAAGACGCCACGAGCCCTCTGGCACCCGTTGCCTCTACGAGGCAAACGCGGCAAGAACCTCTCGAACATTCACCGTGATTGTATGCGCAAAGGGACGGGATTTCGTAGCCGCAAGCCTTTGCCGCTTCAAGTATCGTCATACCTTGTTCTACTTGATAAGGGACGCCTTCGATTTTAATATTGATTTTCGCCATAACACTCTCTCCTTATTTCTTCTCGATTGCTTTGAGTCTGCAAGCGGACATACACATACCGCACTTGATGCACTTGTCCGCCACGATTTCTCTGGACGGAAGTTTGTGTCCCGGTGCGACGTAGTTGGTGGTGTGAATTGCACCGACAGGGCAGTTTCTCTCGCAAAGTCCGCAACCGACGCACTTGTCTGCGATAACCGCGTAATTCATAAGGCTCTTGCATACGTGAGCCGGGCACTTCTTGTCAACGATGTGCGCGATATATTCGTCCTTGAAATGCGCAAGCGTGGAAAGAATCGGGTTGGGCGCGGTCTGGCCGAGAGCGCAGAGCGAGTCGTTTTTGATATTTGAGGCAAGGTCCATGAGTTTGTCGAGATCTTCCATGGTGGCTTTGCCTTTGGTGATTTTGGTGAGCAGTTCGAGCATTCTCTTGGTGCCGATGCGGCAAGGAGAACACTTTCCGCAAGACTCGTCGCAGATGAATTCCATATAGAACTTTGCAACGTCGACCATGCAGTTGTCTTCGTCCATGACGATTGCGCCGCCAGATCCCATCATCGAGCCTTTTGCGACGAGGTTGTCAAAGTCGATGAGTGCGTCGAGGTCGTCTGCCGTCAAGCAACCGCCCGAAGGACCGCCCGTCTGTATCGCTTTGAATTTCTTGCCGCCCGGAATTCCGCCGCCGATATCGTAGATGAGTTCGCGAAGAGTCGTGCCCATGGGGACTTCGACGAGTCCTACGTTGTTGACCTTTCCGCCGAGTGCGAAAACTTTCGTGCCTTTGGATTTTTCAGTGCCGAAGCAGGTGAACTTTTCGTAGCCTTCTCTCATTATGTAGGGTACGCAAGCGAGAGTTTCGACGTTGTTGACGATGGTGGGAGAATCCCAAAGTCCTTTGACTGCGGGGAACGGCGGACGAGGACGAGGCATGCCTCTCTTGCCTTCGATGGAGTTGAGAAGCGCGGTTTCTTCACCGCATACGAACGCGCCTGCGCCCAAACGGATATGTACTCTGAACGAGAAATCCGTGCCGAGAATGTTGTCGCCCAAAAGTCCGAGTTCTTCTGCTTGTCTGATTGCGATGCGGAGTCTGTTGACTGCAATCGGGTATTCCGCGCGGACGTAGAAATAACCGTTTTGCGCGCCGATTGCGTAACCTGCGATCATCATACCCTCAATGACTGCGAGGGGATTTCCTTCAAGAATGGAACGGTCCATAAACGCGCCCGGATCGCCTTCGTCGCCGTTGCAAACGACGTACTTTGCGCCCTCGGGCTGAGCATATGCGAATTGCCACTTTCTGCCCGTGGGGAATCCGCCGCCGCCGCGACCTCTGAGTCCCGAAGCCAAAATCTCGTCGATGACGTCTTGTCTGTCCATATTGAGCGCTCTTTCAAGTCCTTTGAACGCACCTGCGCCGAGACCCTCTTCGATCTTTTCGGGATTGATGCTGCCGCAACCGTGCAATGCGATGCGAACTTGCTTTTTGTAGAACGTGATGTCGTCCTGCTTGGAGATTTTCTCTTTGGTGACGGGGTCTACGTAAAGAAGTCTGTCGACGACTTCACCGTTTTCAAGGTCTTTTTCGACGATTTCTCTCACGTCGTCGATTTTGACCATTCTGTAGAGCGTGTCTTCGGGATAAATTTTGACGAAAGGTCCTTGCGAGCAGAAACCGAAACAACCGACTTGGTTGACCGTCACTTTGTCGTGCAAACCTTTTTCGTTGATAAGCTTGATAAATTCTTCTCTGATTTCGTCCGAGTGTGAGGACAAGCAACCCGTGCCGCCGCACAATACGACGTGACGTCTTCCGTCGCTTCCCGTAAACTTCGCGTCAAGGCAAGAAGAGCAATCTTGACACATTTTGTCCAAATCTGCAAAATTTCTAATCATATTCAGTTCTCCTTTGCCATGTATTCGTCAATGATTCCCGGAACGGCGTTGACCGATACCTTGGGATATACTTGTCCGTTGATGGATACCGCCGGAGCGATTCCGCATGCGCCGATGCAACGCAAAGCGTCGATTGTGAACAGTCCGTCTTTGGTCGTTTCACCCGGTTTGATGCCGAGGATTTCACTGAATTTGTCGATGACTTGTTGCGCGCCCTTGACGTAACACGCAGTGCCGAGGCAACAACCGATGACGTATTTTCCCTTCGGAGTCAAAGAGAAAAACGAATAGAACGTCACTACGCCGTAAATTTCGGCAACGGAGATGCCTGTTCTCTCAGATACGATTTCTTGCACTTCGAGGGGAATATATCCGTATTCCTTCTGAATGTCGCTCAAAATCATCATAAGAGGAGTGTTTTCGCCGACGTATCTGTCGCAAATCGCATTGATTTGAGCAACCGCCGCTTCGCTTAAATGAGCCATAATAAGCCCTCCTTTTGTATTGAATAATGATAACCTTTTTGATTTTATCATAAAAAGCGCACTCGCGCAATAGATAAAACGATATAAATATGAATTTATCGATAAAATAATAGTGGAGGTTCGTCCTCTACAAAAGTTGGGCGTCGTGTACTTTAAATAGATGCACCCCCCTCTTTCCGGACCACGCCGGTATTTCTCCCACCACTCAAACTAATGTCTATTCTCTACAAAAGTTCTCGTCGTTCGCGGGGGAGACACTCGGCACTCACATAGAAAAGTATCGTTCTCTTGTTATGCCACTCGTTCGCGGACGAAAAAAAATTCCAACTCGTCCGTTCACTTGTACTATTCGTCAAGTTCGGCGCTCCATTGGCTCGCCGCCCTGCGGCTCGTGTTCCGTCTTCGAAAAGACACATACCGTCAATAAGTAGACTTCGAATGAGTGTGCGACGAGTTCGACGCTCCATTGGCTCGCCGCCCTGCGGCTCGTGTTCCGTCTTAGAAATGGTAGATAAAAAATATGACGCAATGCGATTTTATCTTCGTATTGCGTCATGTTTTTTTAAAATTTCGCAGTTCTATGCGGTTCAATCAACACAACTGCCCCTGCAAACTCAACTTTTCTTTCGACGGGAAAGTCGCATCGTACGCCTCGAATTCTTCCGAGTTCTTTTCCGCAACGAAATAGCACTCGGGATCGCGATACGTTCCGTCTATTCCGTCCAAAAAGCCGTCTTGCAATTCCTTTATCAAGAAATAATCCGCATCGGGGTCGTCGGCGTAACGCACGCCTTTGGTTTTGGCAGGAACGAATCCGGATTTACCGTAAAAATCGATATTGCCCGTGATTGCGAGTGCTCCTGCACCCTCTTCTTTTGCCTTTTGCATCGAATAATCCAAAAGGATTTTTCCGTAGCCTTTGCGTTTGAATTCGGGAGCAATAGATATCGGACCGAATGTCATTATCGGCACTTCTCTTCCGTCCGTGCACTCGATTTTCGAGCGGACGTAGACAACTTGTCCGATGAGTCGTCCGTCAAGTTCCATGACAAAATCAAGCGTCGGCACGAAATCTCGGTCGCTACGCAGACAATGCAAGACGTAATGCTCCACGCATCCTGGTCTGTATACGTTCCAGAACGCTTCTCTGGTAAGATTTTCAACTTGTTTGTAATCGCATTTCTTTTCGTTTCTTATTGTTAGATTCATAGTTTTATTTCTCCGTTTTTGATATTTAAATTTCCCCTTTCCTCACGTGTTTGGACTTCGGCGTTTGCGCAGTGCAATCCGCCTCGTTCGCTTTGGCTACAACTCGTCCACCGGACGGGTTGCTTAACGCGTCGCGCCCATATCGCCGTTCCCCCTCTGCACTATGTTTGAGGGAACCCACGTCGACCGCGTAGCGGGGGACAACACTGACGCGATTGACTTCGTAGCAATCGCTAGTTCGTTGCAAGCAACGAACGGCAAACGGGCTTTCGGTAATACAAATCGGCTGAAAGCCGTGCCACTGCGCTTTGTGCACCAGGCGTGGCCAACAACACGGCGCAGTCGCTTGTACTTGTCCGTCAAGTTCGGCGCTCCCTTGGCTCGCCGCCTTGCGGTTCGTGTTCCGTCTTCGATGTTGTTAATGTCTTACCAAAGAATAGGTGTAGTCCGAGGGCGCAATTGAATCCCGTTGCCGCAAATACGCTGAAACGTTCTACAACGCCGAAATACGCGGCGGGAACCAGTTTCATTCCGAGCGCTCCGACAAGCATCATTGCGAGTGCGACGCTTGCGCATACGCAATACGACAGGCAGGTTTTGTCCTTGGCGCCTGCGATGATTATAAGCACGAGCGATACTATCGATAAAAGCACCACTACGACCGTCACCGCAATATGCATATCGTCCTGAAAAGCGCCTGCAAAGCCGCTGTTCGAGAGCGGAAACGCTCGATATCCGACTGCCGATACCCATTCCATTACGGCAAACAGATACACTCCTATTCGAAGAAGTTTGTTCTTTTTGCCTTGTATTCCTATGCATACGACGGTTGCGCACAAAACTTCACATACGTTGTAAAATGCCGTAAGGCTGTTCCAAAGCGCGAGCGAAGGAGCGTTTGCCGCACTCAAATCGCTTACCGCCTGTGAAAGCCAATCGTAACCGGGATAAGCAAGCGGTGAAAAAATCACTGCCGCCGCATACGATAGAAAACTGACTACGCCCGTTAAACCGAGTATCTGAACGAGCGTTTTGTTGCATTTTTTAGTTTTTACGTCCATTTTTGTCGCCTCTTGCGATATTGAAAACACTAAAGAAAAGTTCGACGTGTCGGTTGAGCCTTGCAACACACTCATCTTCCCTTTCGGGTTGACGATCGCATACGTCGATAAGTTGGATGATCGGCGACGCGTACATGGTGGCAAGCGCAACGGGGTCAACCGCCGCTATCTCGCCGTCGGCAATCAGTTTTCTGAAAATTTCGGCGTGATAATCTACGATTCTGTCAATGTATCTTTGAGAGTATAATTTTGCAAATTCAGGCGTTCTAAACTGCTCGATTTTCATCATTCTTCTAAATTTCGATACAGTTTCGTCGTGCAACGAATAATAAAAAATGAACTGAACTTTCTTTTGCAAATCTTCGCAAGATATGCCGCGAAGCGAGGGTACGTCCTCGGATACGTTGTCAACGTGAATATCTTTTTTGTCCGTATCTTGCGCATAATGCGTTGCCGTCGATTCTACGATCGCATCGAATATCGCCTTTTTGCTCGGATAATGATTGTAAAGCGACGGCGCTTTTATGCCTACGGCACTCGCAATTTGCCCCACGCTGACCGAATCGTATCCCCTCTCCGAAAACAGATCCAGTGCTTTTTTCAATATAACGTTTTTGGTGTCTTCTTGTTTCATGCAGCCTCACTAACTAATGTTCGTTAGCATAGTTTTAGCACTGAAAAAGCCATATGTCAAGAATATGAAGAAAAATGTAAATTTTTATTTTGATAAAGGAAAAGTGGCCTATAAATCTAGTTTAAATTTTTTTTGAAATAGAAAATAAGATTGTCGTAGTCGCAAATACCCTGATAAGCCGCCCAAATCGATGTATAACGAGAAAACACCCATCCGAAACAAAACCCAACGTACAAGAAGTACGTGATTTTGGAGCGGATGGGTGTTGACGCAGTTATTCGCTGTTTGGGGGCTTTATTCACCGTATTTCAAAGGCATGCGGAGTTTATGCGCCGCCCTCTCCTTCGCTCTCTCTATCTTCGATTTTACGTCATCGGGGATTTGGTCGCCACGGAGATATTTGTCGACGTCGGAGTATTTGATGCCCATTTCCTGCTCGTCGGTCTGTCCTTGATAAAGTCCGGCGGAAGGCGCTTTCTCGATGATGGTGGAAGGAGCGTTTAATGCCCTTAGATGCTCGTAAATCTCGCCTACGGTCAAATCGGCGATGGGATTGAAATCGTGCGCTCCGTCCCCCCATTTGGTGAAATATCCGAGGGTTGCTTCGTCAAGGTTGCCCGTGCCTGCGACCAAATAGCCGCGTGCCTGTCCGAGCGCGTAAAGCGTGGTCATACGAAGGCGGGGATTTATGTTGACGTTTGCCATTTTGAGATTAGCCTCGCCTGCGTTGTCAATAGTGAGTTGCTCGCCGAAAGCCTCGAGCAAAGCTTCTTTGGTTTTGGTGAGGTCGATTTCGATTTGTCTGATGCCGAAATGCTTGCCCGCTCTCAGAGCGTCGTCACGGTCCGAACCGTAATTTTGCGAAGATTGGCACGGCATTATGACGCCAAGCACGTTGTCCGTGGCAAGTTTGCAAAGCGCGCCGACCAAAGTGCAGTCTTTGCCGCCGCTGTTGCCGTAAATGATGCCTTTTGCACCCGTTTGGGAGAGAATCTTTTTTATCCATTCCACACGGTTTTGAATTGAAGTTTGAACGTCCATACGACCTCCTTGTATTTTGCTTGAATTATTGTCGGGTTTTCGGCGTTTTTACACGTCGTTTTTGTCGGTTTTTATTATATACGTATTTTTACAATATTCAACTTTTTTTGAAAAAAACATTAAATTTTTATGAAATTTCAACTCGCTTGGCTTCAAAATCGGCGTTTTTTTGAATTTTTTTGCAAAAATTCCCAAAATTTAGCATTTTGGGTATTGAATTATTCTTACGTTCGATATATAATGTTTTTACCTTAAAAAATAACCTTATGAAAAGGAGATTGTTATGAGAAAAGCATTTATTTGTCCAACAAAGTACGTGCAAGGCGAAAACGAACTGTTGAACCTTGGTTATTTTGTAAAAACCTTCGGTAAGAAAGCACTTCTTATCGCAGACCCGTTTGCGCTCAACCTCGTCAAAGAGAAACTCGAAGCAACCCAAAAGAAATACGGCGTTGAATTCGTT
>JBNMJA010000035.1:0-12336 GCA_050873585.1 Bacillota bacterium
CTCCTCATAATACTCCCCTTATCACGACGAACGACCGCCCAATCGGACGGCCGTTTGTCGTTTTATATATGAGTTTTGCAATCGATAGATATTTAGTATGTTTACGTCTGCACTTTCAAATTCGTCTGTAAATCATACCTGCTTTATAATACTGTTTTGCCTCATAAACAACTACATTGTTACCGTCAAATTCAATTAGCAACTCAATGTTCGAATCAACGCGTTGTGCAATTATGCTAATCGTGTCTTCGCTTTTGTACAGATGCCATTCGCTGCTTGTCCCTTGTTCCGTTATAATTACAGTCCCGTCTTCTTTTATTTCAATCGAATTGTCATCTACCGCCATCTTGTACTTGCCAACGCTACCAGACGGCGCAGATATACGGCTGCCTGAACCCTGCGGCAGCGTTTGTGCTTCCTTATAAAACTTATATTTTCCTTCAATATAACTACAAATCACACTGTTATCTTGCCCGAAAGAAATATCGATTGCGCCTTCCGAAAAGTAGTATTTTTTATAGTAATCCGGAACATCGGGAACGCCTGCCTCGCTCAAACTTACGCAACCTACATAAACGCCGTCGATTTTAACAACGTTTTGCGTTTCGCCAAACGCAGTGATTTTGCCGTCTGCGGATACGGTGACCGTCGCGTTATTCTCTCTGTCACCGTATATTCCCACCTTGTCGGCATCAAACGACGTGATTATATCCGCTTCGAATAACCTGCATAATGCCATCTTGTCATCATCGACATACACTGTTTTTGAATATTGTAACAAAGCATATGTCTTTTCTCCAACGGTAATTTCTATCGTATAGTCGTTGCTTTGACTTATCAAATAAAAAACATCAGTTTTATTTCCGTTGTCGTCAAGCACAATGATCCTGTCGCCGTCAACCTTAAAAAACATTAAACCCGTTTCTTCCGAAAAACCATCTCCTACATACAAGCCGTTTGGCAAAATGGTATCGTTTCTCTTTTCAAAAAGCGCGGTAACCGTCATATCTGCACGCGCAATATCGCTACGCTCCGCCGTCTTGACGCCGTCGCTCCATCCGACGAATATATATCCGTTGTGTGCAACTGCCTTGACTGTTTGCGTGGTTTGAGATTGTTGAACCGATTGATCTGCTTCGCCGATTATCTGTCCGCCTTCCGATGCAACGTATTTAATCGAAAACATTCTGGCTTCAATATAGACGGTGATGTTCTTTTTAAACGTCATTTGCCACGCTTTGCCACTGCCGTCGAAATACGACAAGAAAAAGTAATATCCGCCACTTTCTGAAAACAGCGTGAACGTTGTCGATTTTGAGCCTTCCATATCGGCTACGTTTTCACTATCGACGCAAAAGCCTACTTTTGCCAATGCGTAAACGAAATCCAATCTTGCGTCGTCATCGATGTAATATGAAAGCGAAATCGGATTGTCGCTCTCGGCAATGAAATAATCTGCGTTTGCGAAATCATCTTTTTCCAAGAACAACGCCTCTTTATCGGACGGCACGCTATAATAATACTGCACCGTCGATAAATTGCCCTCTTCGTTTGGCAAAACAATTATGCCATAACACGGTTTTCCGTTATCCGTTCCGAAAATGACCTGTACGTTTACGTTTGCAAATGCTTGATCTTCTTGTTCTTCTGCAAGAATATAGCCTGCATTTTCAAACTTTGCTTTCAGATCGTCGACAAACTGATTGTTTACGCACTCCCACCCCCATGCAATAAATGTTTTTGTCGATCTAAAATCGTCATTCGGCTCTATATCCGCAAAAATCTCGGCAAAATCAGGGACTTCGTTCGACTTGTTGTGATAAACCACACTCGTGCAATTTCCGTTTCCGTCAAAATATTGAACGGAGAAGTCGTTGTTACTTTCCCTATATTCGATTCTCGTAAGATTTTGCTTCATTGCCTGCGAACTCGTACTTCTTCCGCTCGTCTCGTAACCGTGTTCGAGGAAATAATTTTCGAGTTCTGCCGTTTTGTCGATATTTTTCCAAACCCACATACCTGCGGTCGAATACTCGTCGGGAATTATTCCAAACATATCATATGTTAAATATACAATCCTTGCGCCTTCAAGCGTAGGCAAAAGTTCGGCCTTTTTCCATCCGCAAGTTTTGCATCTTAGCAATTTCGCCCCTTGTTTTTCGGTTGTCGGCATTCTTGTGATTCTCGATATAAAATCGTGTCCTAATGCCGAAACGGTTTGTTGCGCAATAAACACTTTGTCGCAAACGATGCAATGTGAACCTTCCGTCAATCCGTTTTCCGTACAAGTGGGCAAAATAGCATCGTCGACAACGGCGCAATGCTCGCCAAAATCGCCATATTCTTTTCCGCAAACGTCGCAACGTGCCTTTTCTGTGCACGTCGCCTTCCCCTCCTTATGTCCTTCGGCAACCATCACGGAAATATCCTTTTTGTCACCGCACAATCTACAATGGTGCGATTTGCTTCCGTCCGTCGTACACGTTGCAGCAACGTCGATTGTCCATTCGCTCGAATAATCGTGCCCCAACGCTGCAATTTCTTGTTGCGCTATGAATACTTCGTTGCATATACTGCAATGCGAGCCTTCCGTCAATCCTGTTGTCGTACACGTGGGCAACACCGCATGGTCTGTCACTACGTTGTGTGTGCAAGCATTTTTTTGCCATTTGACATATACGTCTACGTTTTTTGTGATTCCCGTAACTTTTAATGTTGCGAGCGATGCCTCCAACGTAAAGTCTTTGTCAAAATAGTAACCTTCAACATAATATCCTTCTTTGAAAAGCGTAGGAAGTTCGTCGTTTACATTCCACTCAATATCGGCAAGACCTTCTCCTTGATGAATAGTTACAATGTATTCTTTTGGAAAATCGTTATCTCCACAAGCAACGGCGCATATTAAAACCGCAATAATCAAAAGCACAAGAGCAACAATTGTCGCAAATCTCTTCATTTTCTCCTCCAAAAAAATTTAATGATCAAATGTTTGCTGGCAGATTGTCAGTATTGCAAATATTATACTGGCAAAATGTCATAATGTCAATTATGAAAACGAATATCGACGAACAAATAGTACAATCGTTTCGTGCAAGGCTTGTAGAATTGCGCAAAGAAAAAGGATTGTCGCAGGTCGGTTTGGCAAAAGAACTCGGCGTTGATTGCTCAACCATCGCAAAATACGAAACGGGAGATCGCTTGCCGGATCTTGTGATGCTTTGCAAACTTGCAGATTTTTTCGGTTCAAGCACGGATTATCTGTTGGGGCGCTCTTCGTTTTAGATTACACGACAAAACTCAACTCTGCCGTCACGATGACGGCGGATTTTTTATAACAACCTTAACCACAACATATTGTGGTGCGTTGGATATTCGTCACAAAAGTGCCGAAAATATTTGAGTGTGTTAGAATACGGATTGATTTTCGGAATAGACGGTTACATATGCAAAATCGGCGGTTTTCGATACACGGAAAGTGGAATTTGCAAATTCTGCCATTTTTTGACAAAAACACAATATGTAGTGTTTCGCAAAAAAGTTTCACACTTTATTTTGCGATTTGTTCTTGACTTATCTTGCGTGCTTGCTATAATAAAGGGGCACATTTTCCAAGGGGGTTCAATAGATATGTTGAACATCAAAAAAAGAGACGGGAGTATAGTTCCATTCAATCTAAACAAAATCAAGGTCGCGATTGAAAAGGCGTTCACTGCTGTGAACAAAAGTTTCAGCGACGACATCATCGACATGCTCGCACTCAGAGTCACTGCATCCTTCAACGACAAGGTCAAAGGCGACGTGGTGAGCGTTGAGGACATTCAAGATTCCGTTGAAGTGGTTCTCATTCAATCGGGATACGTTGAAGTTGCAAAAGCGTATATCCTTTATAGAAAGCAACACGAAAAACTTCGTGAGATGAATTCCACCATGCTCGACTACAAGAACACGGTTAACAATTATCTCAAAATCAACGACTGGCGCGTCAAGGAAAACTCCACAGTCACGTATTCCGTCGGCGGCCTTATCCTTTCCAACTCGGGCGCTGTGACTGCAAACTACTGGCTCAGCGAAATCTACGACGAGGAAATCGCAAAGGCACACCGCGAGGCTCAAATCCACATTCACGATTTGTCCATGCTAACGGGCTACTGCGCAGGCTGGTCGCTCAAGCAACTCATCAAAGAAGGTTTGGGCGGAATCCCAGGCAAGATCACCTCTTCACCGGCAAGTCACCTCTCCACCCTTTGCAACCAAATGGTCAACTTCCTCGGCATCATGCAAAACGAATGGGCAGGCGCGCAAGCGTTCAGTTCTTTCGACACGTATCTTGCTCCGTTCGTCAAGGTTGACAACCTCTCCTACAAAGAGGTCAAGCAATGCATCCAATCCTTCATTTATGGCGTAAACACTCCTTCTCGTTGGGGTACGCAAGCGCCGTTCACCAACATTACGCTCGACTGGGTTGTGCCCAACGACTTGGCAGAACTCCCTGCAATCGTCGGCGGCAAAGAGATGGATTTCAAATATAAAGATTGCGTCGAAGAGATGGCTATGGTCAACAAGGCGTTTATCGAGATCATGATCGAAGGCGACGCCAACGGAAGAGGATTCCAATATCCTATTCCAACCTACTCCATCACGAGAGACTTCGACTGGTCGAACACGGAAAACAATCGCCTTCTCTTCACGATGACTGCAAAATACGGCACGCCGTACTTCTCCAACTATATCAACAGCGATATGGAGCCGAGCGACGTGCGCAGTATGTGCTGCCGTTTGCGTCTTGACTTGCGCGAACTTCGCAAAAAATCGGGCGGCTTCTTCGGCAGCGGCGAATCCACCGGTTCTATCGGCGTGGTCACCATCAATATGCCGCGCATCGCGTACGTGAGCAAGACCGAAGACGAATTCTTCAAAGAACTCGAGCGCCTTATGAACGTATCCGCTCGCTCGCTCAAAATCAAGAGAAACGTCATCACCAAACTCCTCGACGAAGGTCTTTATCCCTACACGAAGAGATACCTCGGCACGTTCGGCAACCACTTCTCGACAATCGGTCTTGTCGGCATGAACGAGGCTTGCCTCAACGCAAACTGGGTGGGAAAAGACATGACTCACAAAGAAGCGCAGGAATTCACCAAGAAAGTGCTCAACTTCATGCGTGAAAAACTCAGCGACTATCAAGAGGAATACGGCGATTTGTACAACCTCGAAGCAACTCCTGCAGAATCCACGTCCTACCGTCTTGCAAAGCACGACAGAGAAAGATATCCCGGTATCATCTGCGCAAGCAACGCCGACAACGTGCCGTACTACACCAACAGTTCGCACCTCCCCGTCGGATACACGAGCGATATCTTCTCCGCTCTCGACATTCAGGACGAACTCCAAACCCTCTACACTTCGGGTACGGTTTTCCACGCATTCCTCGGTCAACGCCTCGACAGTTGGCAAGCGGCGGCAAATCTCGTGAGAAAGATTGCAGAAAACTACAAACTGCCCTACTACACGCTCTCCCCGACCTATTCGATCTGCCAAGAGCACGGCTATCTTGAAGGCGAGCAATACACTTGCCCCATCTGCGGAAAGAAGACGGAAGTTTACAGCCGTATCACGGGTTACTATCGCCCCGTTCAAAACTGGAACGACGGCAAACGCGCAGAATTCAAAGAGCGCAAAGTTTACGACATCGCACACTCCCAATATCACGGAAAACCCGTTGAGGAATTTGCATGTGACGACCAAGCTAAGAGCGAAGTCAAAATGACTCAAAAAGAAGAAAACTCAGAGTGCCATTGCTGCCACAAGAGCGAAGACGAAGGTCTTTTGATTTTCACGACGAAGACTTGCCCCAACTGCAAGATGGCAAAAGCAATGCTTGACAAAGCAGGCATCGCATACACCGTCATCGACGCAGAGGACAACAAAGATCAAACGCTTGCATTCGGAGTCAAAAAAGCGCCAACCCTTCTCGTGCCGAACGGAAACGGATACGACGTCTACGACAACGCAAGCAAAATCAAAGGCTATATCGAATCGAGAAAATAAGCGATAAACGAGAGGCGGTATGGCACAAGCCATACCGCTTTTCTTTTCAATCGACAAGAGGTTATTATGGACAAATTTGACATCATCGTAATCGGCGCAGGCCCTGCAGGCATGACTGCGGCGCTCAATTGTCTGAGAGCAGGCAAAAGCGTTCTTGTGCTTGAAAGCGACAGTTTCGGAGGACAGATTTCTTACTCTCCGAGAGTGGAAAACTTCCCCTCGTACCAGAAGATTTCGGGTGCGGAACTTATGGACAAACTCTACGAGCAAATCTCCGAGTGGGGTGCGCAAATAGAACTTGAACGAGCGCAATCGATAGTTAAAACTACATTTGGGTTTGAATTAACCACCGATTACAACAAATACGAGTGCAAATCCGTTATTCTCGCAACAGGCGTAAAACCGCGCAAAATCGGCGTTGCGCGCGAGGACGAACTCGTTGGAAACGGCGTAAGTTACTGTGCTCTTTGCGACGGCGCGTTCTACTCGGGCGAAGACGTATGCGTCATCGGCGATGCAAACACGGCGCTTCAATATTCCCTCGTTCTGAGCGGTTATTGCAAGAGCGTGCATATCTGCACATTGTTTGACAAATTCTTCGGCGACAAAGCGCTTCTCGATCTCGTGCTTGCTCGTCCGAACGTCAAATATACTCACAACCTATCGCTCAAAGAGTTTATCGGCGACGACGAACTTTCGGCGTTGAGATTTGAAAATACCGTCACCCACGAGAACGTCGTGGTCAACGCAAAATGCGCATTTATTTGCATCGGTCAAGTGCCAAACAACACTGCGTTTGCAAATCTCGTTCAAATTGACAAGGCAGGATATATCGTTGCGGACGAAAACTGCACAACCTCTTGCGAAGGCATCTTCGTGGCAGGCGACTGCCGCACGAAAAAGATTCGTCAACTCGTTACGGCGGCGTCAGACGGTTCGATTGCGGCGTTCAACGCTTGCGCGTACGTTGACAAAGTTTCCGCTCGAAACTAAAAACTCAAGGCGCGGAAACCCGCGCCTTTTATATTGATTCTTTGAAGAAATCAGGATATCCTTTATCGTATGACGATACTCATCGACGTTGACAACACCCTGCTCGATTTCGACGAATGCGCAAACGAAAGCATAGCGAACGCTTGCGCCCTTTTCGGCATCGAAAACTCAAAGGAACTGTGTGAAAAGTTCCACCCTTACAATCTTTCTCTTTGGCAACAACTCGAAAGGGGCGAATTAACCATTGACGAACTACTTGAAAAGAGATTCGATACGCTTTTCAAATCTTTGGGAATAAAAGCGGACGGCGTCGCGTTTGAGCAGGCGTTTCATAACGGGCTTGCCACAAGCGCCGTCGCCGTTGACGGAGCAAAAGGTTTGCTCGAATACCTCTCGACAAAACACACTCTTTACGTTGCGAGCAACGCACCCCTCGGACAACAAACCAAACGACTTGCGAAAGCCGGTTTCGACAAGTTTATAAGCGGCTATTTCGTGTCTGCCGAAATCGGACATTTGAAACCGAACAAGGAATTCTTCGACGCCTGTTTTTCCGTGATAAAGGAAAACCCGCAAGACGTCTATATGATAGGCGACTCGCTCACGGCAGATATAAACGGCGCTCGCAACTACGGCTTAAAAACGATATGGTTTGACAAATATCGAACCGGCAAAACCGCCGATTGCGATTATATCGTAACGTCTTTGTCGCAAATCAAGGACATTGTTTGAGATTTTCATCCAATCTTCAAACACCGGATTAAAAATTGAATAATATAAAAACGACCGTTTTGCGGTCGTTTTTTATATTTCACTGTCAATCAAAGAAAGCAATACTTTCCTTCCGTCGTTGAGATTGATATAAAACATATATCCCATCTCTTCGTCAAGATACTCAACGCCTTTCACTTCGTCGATTTCCATTGATATTATTTCACCGATTTTTGTCAACAATTGTTCCATGTCGTTTTTCTCCTTTGCTTGATAAGTTCATTATAGGACCCCTTTTGGACATTTTCAAGTCTTTGAGGACAAATCGGGGCATACTTATTTTGTAAAATATTGTAGGAGTTTGTCGCATTATGTCTGAATTTGACGAAACAACAGAACTCTTCTCGGAGCGACTTTGCGACCTCTTGCAAGAAAACAAAGCCTCCGTCAACTTTCTGGCGCAAGATTTGAATCTCAATCCGTCTGCGGTTTACAAATGGATGCGCAGGGTATCCGTCCCGAATTTCGAAAACGCCCTTTTGCTTGCGGATTATTTCGGCTGTTCGCTCGATTATCTTTTCGGACTCAAAGAACTCGACGTGCAATACACGCCGCACACCCCTTTTTCTTCATTCAGCGACCACTTTGAAGAAATCTTGCGGGAAAAGAAAATCTCCGAATACAGACTCGTAAAGAAAACGGGTATTTCTCGCAGCAAAATTACGTCTTGGCGCAAAGGCGAAAGCCTTCCGAGCATACACAGCCTCATCGTCGTGGCAACTTCACTGGATATCACTCTAGACGCCCTCGTCGGTCGCGATTAGTCTTTAATTATTTTTATTTTCAAAACGACTTTAAATCGATGCATAATGCGAAAGCACCCCTTGAATGACAACCCTAATTTACTAAAACGTAAATGAGTTGGCAGACAAGGGGCGCTGACAATGTTAGGCGCGATTTAGTGCCGTTATTTTACTATGATGGAGTCACGCTCTGCACCAACAGAAATATACCTAATCTTGCAATCGACCGCTTTTTCGATAAACTCGATATATTTGCGTGCGTTGAGAGGAAGATCCTCGTAACGACGGCAAGAGGTCGTGGGGCAATTCCAACCGTCAAGATAGATGACGTTGGGCTTTGCGACATTGAGTGCTTCTCCGGAGGGGAATTCGTCGACGGTCGTGCCGTTTACGTCGTAACTTACGCAGACGGGGATTTTGTCCATCGTGTCGAGAATATCGAGTTTGGTGAGTGCGATTTCGGTTGCGGCTTGAACCATACAACCGTATTTGGACGCAACCACGTCAAATCCGCCGACTCTGCGAGGACGACCGGTTGCCGCACCGTATTCGCCGCCTGCTTTGCGGAGTTTTTCTGCTTCTTCTCCAAACATTTCTGCAGTGAACGGGCCTTCGCCAACGCAAGTGGAATACGCTTTCATAACGCCGATTGCCTTTTCCACTTTGTGGTTGGGGATACCCGCGCCGACAGGGCCGTACGCTGTTATCGTGGATGAACTGGTCGTATAAGGATAAATGCCGAAATCTATGTCGCGAAGTGCGCCGAGTTGAGCCTCGAGCATAACGTTTTTGCCCGCTTTGAGCGCCTTGTCGAGATAGTAACCCGTATCGCAGATATAGTCTTTGAGAGGCGTTCCGTATTTGTCGACCCATTCAAGCAGACCTTCAACGGTGTAACCTTCTGCGTGATACGATCCTTCGATAGTGAGGTTTTTCCATTCAACGATGGTTTCGAGGCGAGAGCGGAGATATTCGGGATGAAGAATATCGCCCATACGGATTGCTTTTTTCATATACTTGTCGGCATAGATAGGAGAGATACCTCTTCTGGTTGAACCGAACTTTTTGTCGCCGAGTCTGTCTTCTTCGAGGCAATCTTGCGCCACGTTGTAAGGACAGCATACCACGGCTTTATCGCTGATTTTGAGGTTGTCGGGAGTTATCACGATTCCGCCCTCTCTGAGTTTTGCGATTTCTTTGCAGAGGTGCTCGATATCCACGACCATACCGTTACCCATAACGTTGACTTTATCCTCGCGCAAGATTGCGGACGGCAACAGATTGAGGACAAACTTGCCCTTGTCGTTGATTACGGTGTGTCCTGCGTTGTTTCCGCCTTGATAGCGGACGACGACATCCTGCTCTTGAGAAAGCAAATCGACCATTCTGCCTTTGCCTTCGTCACCCCAGTTGATACCAACAATTGATGTAAGCATATGTATACCTCTAAAAAATTTATTCTTCGTTATTCGTCCGATCAGACGTTGATTGTGCTCGGCTGACCGATACCGTCTTTGTTGCTCTCAAGAAGCGGATCGACGATTTCAAAAACGTACTCTTCCACTTGTTTTTCCGCTCTTCCCGTAAACGCTTTGACGTCGAGAATTGAGTCCAATTCCTCTTTTGAAAGTCCAAACGCCTCGTCTGCGAGAATTCTCTCAAGCAAATCGTTTTCTTTGCCATCGAGTTTGACCGCTTGCGACGCGGCAACTGAGTGTTGTCTTATTCTCTCGTGCAAAATCTGTCTGTCGCCACCCTTCTTGGACACGCAATACATAAGGATATTTTCCGTTGCCATAAAGGGCAATTCGTCGGTCAAATGTTTCTCGATAATGCGCGGATAAAGAGTTAAACCGCCGATTATGTTGTTGTAAAGTGCCAATATTGCGTCTACAGCCAAAAACGCTTCGGGTATTGCGATACGTCTGTTCGCGCTGTCGTCAAGCGTTCTTTCAAACCATTGCGCCGACGCGGTGATTGCAGGATTCATGCTGTCGCATATGACGTATCTTGCAAGCGAAGCCATACGCTCGCTTCTCATAGGATTGCGCTTGTACGCCATTGCAGACGAGCCTATTTGCTTTGACTCGAACGGCTCTTCGACCTCTTTGAGATGGGACAAAAGACGAATATCGTTTGAAAACTTCGTTGCGCTTTGAGCAATAGAACAAAGCACAGAAAGCACGTTGTAATCCACCTTTCTCGAATACGTCTGACCGCTCACGGCATACGTTCCTTCAAAGCCCGTTTTCTTTGCGATTGCGCTGTCGAGAGCCTTGACTTTCTCGTCGTCGCCCTCGAACAATTCAAGAAAACTTGCCGCCGTACCCGTTGTACCTTTGCATCCGAGCAAACGCAATCTAGAAAGTTGAAAATCGAGATTGTCGAGATCGTTTACGAGATCCTGAATATAAAGCGTCGCTCTCTTGCCGACAGTAGTGGGTTGCGCCGCCTGAAAGTGCGTGAACGCGAGCGTTGCAAGCCCTTTGTTTTTCATTGCAAAATCACGCAAAGTTTTGATGCACGCAAGCAACTCTTCTCTCAAAACCAGCAAGCCTTCGCGCATTTGAATTATGTCCGTATTGTCGCCGACGTAGCAACTCGTAGCTCCGAGGTGAATGATGGGTTTTGCAAGAGGGCACGCTTCGCCGAAAGTGAGGACGTGCGCCATAACGTCGTGTCGCACTTCTCTTTCTTTTTTCGCCGCCATATCGTAATCGATATCGTCGACATGCGCTTTCATCTCGTTGATTTGTTCGTCGGTTATGTCGATTCCGAGTTCTTTTTCCGCTTCCGCAAGAGCAATCCAAAGTTTGCGCCAAGTGCCGAACTTGAAATCGGGAGAAAAGACGTATTGCATCTTTTTGCTTGCGTATCTTTGGCAAAGCGGCGACACATAAGTATCCATACTTACCTCTGACAAACAAAAAGTGTTCAAATCCTTTTCAACCGTAAGGTTAAAAAAAAATTGTGAACACTCGTGCTTGTCTATATTTTTTCTATAAGTATATTAACATTCAAACACCTATTTGTCAACTCAATTAACGCCGCACCGTCAACTTCTTGTTTAGAAAAATCTTTTCCCTCGAAACGGTCGTAAGAAGCAACGAAACTTAAAAAGCAATTGTTGCGAAAATCAATACCCCTCCCAGTAACAATCGTTACAAAAGCCAACAAAGCCCAAGGACAACGGTTGAAAAAATCAATAGAATCCCAATGACAATCGTTGTAAAAAACAACCGAAAAACACCCGTTTTTGACACTTTTTGAAAAGTATAATTTTTGCGATTGATTTATAATTGCATATAGCGCATGAATAAATATCCAAAATCAATGAATAAAAACAGCATTTCTAATGAATATTTATCCATTTTGTTAATATCGAATTTTTTTATGCGAAATCTTTTGACTTTTGGAATATTATGTCTATAATCAAATCTATAAAAACTTTGGAGAAATCGTTTATGTTGATGTCGGATTTATACGGAAGTATGGTGTTTGACGACAGAGTGATGAGCAAGAGATTGCCCAAAGACACTTATCGCGAACTCAAGAGATGTTGCGCGCTTGATTTGCCGCTGTCGAGAGAAACGGCAAACATTATCGCAAACGAAATGAAGGACTGGGCTGTCGAAAAAGGTGTGACGCACTTCACTCACTGGTTCCAACCGCTCACAGGAATCACGGCGGAAAAACACGACTCTTTCATTTCCCCCACAAAAAACGGCGGCGTGATTATGGAACTGAGCGGAAAAGAACTTATAAAAGGCGAACCCGACGC
>JBNMJA010000036.1:0-12332 GCA_050873585.1 Bacillota bacterium
CAACCGCAACTTGTTGCAGTTGTTCGCTTTGGTTCTTTGTGCTCCTCTTCCCACACGACGAAAACTGCGCTTTCATCTTTCTGACTCACACCTTTGTTCGCTTGTTTTCGTCGTGCGTGAGCCTTGTGTGCGCAGTACAAGTGAACGGGCGGGCTGGAATTATTTCGCCCGTGAACGAGTGACATAATAAGAGGACAGCACTCTTCTATGTGAGTGCCGAGTGTTGCCCCACGCGGAGCGGACGCCGTGGATTCCCTTTTAAGGGGGAACGGCGGTGGGGGAAACACGTGAGGAAGGGGGAAAGTTGCATTATATAGATATGAATCGACGCTTAATCAATTAAAAACGCTCGCAAGATGCTTGCGAGCGTTTCTGATTTGTTTTGAGCCGTCGGAAATTATTCCTTGTTCTCGTCGTACTTGTCGTGCTTTGCGTCGAGGGAAGGAGTTTCAATCGGCGATGCCGCTTTCTTCTCTTTCTTCTTTGCAACCGGCTTTCTGACCTTGCGTACCACGAAGACGATCAACACTACGATGATGAGCACTGCAAGAACGATAGTCGGAACCATCCACCAGAGCGCTTCTGTGTTGAAGGTCTTGTTCGGGGTTTCGTTGCCGCCGTTGTTGTCGTCGTCGCCGCTACCCTTGGTTTCGTTGGAGACTTTACGATATTTGATGTTTGCGTTGCTTGCGGAATCGGTCACTGCTTGATCGTACTCGGTTTCGGTGATCGTTTTTACGGTGATGTCGTCGAACATTGCATAGCCGCTCGTGATACCCGTGACAGTGGTTTCGCCGTCAACGGTTTCGGACTCGTAAGTGCCGAGCGAGAGTTTGACGGTGACGCTCGTTACGTCGTCGTCCATCGTCTTGACGACGAAGGTGTACTTGGTCCATTCGCCTTGCTTGATAGCGGTGAAGGAGAACGGCTTGTCGGATTCGTTTGCAGAACCGAGGTAGAGTTCGATATTAGCGCCGCTGATCTCGTCGTCGGAGGACATGCCGTACGTCTTGACGTATACGCTCACTTCGTAGAAGGACGCTTCTTTGAGAGTGAAGGAAGAACTGGTGTAAGTGTAAGCGCTCTTCACGGTGTTGTTGATGACAAGCATCTGGTTGCCGCTCTTTGCGTAGAGCTCGCTCACAGGAATCCAGTTGGATTTTTTGAGTTTGATGACTTTTTCCTCTTTGAGTCTTGCAACCAAAGCCGCTTCGTCGTCTTTGACGTCAGCGTATTTTTCGTCTTTCTTTGCCGCTTCGATTTCCTCTGCGGTGGGAGTTGCTTCGTCGCTGTCTACGGTGTAGTCTGCGCCGAGCACGCGTGCATACAAAGTGCCGTCAACGAGTTCGGTTTCATACTCGTAGTTTGCGCCGTTGCGTCCGCCTGCGAACAAGATACCGCTCAAAGTCGATTTGGAACTTGCCGTTCCGCTTACGCTACCAGACCAACCGGTGGGGGTGGTGAGGGACTTTCTTGATTCGACCGTTGAAGAGAGCGAGTCGAAACTGTCGGTGAGGAAGGAAATCTTGTGGTTGGTGTCGTTAGACTCTGCCGCATTGTATTTTTCTTCGTCAATCGTGTTGAAGATGACGTTGTCGAAGAGTACGGTGCCGCCGGATTTTGCGTTGTCCTTGGTCAAAGCCGTGTCGTACTTGGCGTCTTGTCCGAGCCAGAGGTTGACTTTGACGGATACGCTGGATTGACCGGTGCGGATATAGAAGGTGTACTTCGTCCAGCCGTTTGCCTCGCCCGTCTTGTTTGCGTTGGTCACGACGAACGCGTTGGAATCGCTTGCGCCGTCAACGGACGTTTCACCCGTAAGAGAGATGGAGAACGTTGTTTCGCCGATGGTGTTGGCGTAGACGGAAAGCGCGTAGTATCCGTTTGCAGAGAGCGTCTTGCTGTTGGAGGTGAAGCCTGCCGCATATTTGCTCGTGCCGTCGTTTGCGCCGATTGCAAGCAATTGCGCTTTGCTGCCGGGATAACTGTTAAGGTCAGTGTCTTTGTCGTAGAAGTCGCCGTAGAGTTTGTCAAAGATTGACGAGGGGACGTTGGGGAACACTGCGCTCGTTTGTGCGGAGTGGCTGAAGGACTTGTTGTCGCTCGTGTTGAGAGCGATCGTGCCTGCAACGAGGTTGGAATCCGAAGAGTTGGGATTCAAGGTCTTGTCGCTGAACGACCAGCTCGTCGGGGTTGCCGCATGTTGTTGCTCGCTCAAGGTCTTGCCTTCTTCGAGGTTGTCGTCCTTGGCGTCGTATTCGTCGAAAGCACCGTTGGTGAAGGTGTAGGTCGAAGAAGAGGACGCAAGGTCTGCCGTCTTGACGTACGTGCCCGTGCTTGCCGCATCGTAAACGGATTGAGAAATGACTGCGCCGTTGACGTTTGCGACGAACATTGAGCCGCTAGTGAGAGTGCTCGACGACCAGCGGTCACCCGTGCCGAGAGCAAACTTCAAGGAAACGGTGGTGTCTTCCTTCTCGTTGCCTTTGATATAAACGCTGAGTTCGCACCAGTTGTTGAGATAGGGGTCGAATCCTGCAAGGAACGGGTCTGAAGACTTGGTGTCGCCGTTGGTGTTGATTTGAGAGAAGGTCGTGAGGGTGGTGTCGTCCTTGCCGTCAGTGCCTTTCTTGATGAGATAGACGTATGCGCCGCTGGTGTCTTTGACGTCAATCGTCTTGACCCAAACGGAGATGCGATAGAACTTGTTCTTCTCGATCTTGAACTTTTGAGTGCTTATTTCGTAGCGGCTGTCGCTATTTGCTTTGATTTGGTATGCGTTGTGATTTGCAGTGTTGTAGGGAAGTTCGTTCTCGGTGAGAGTCACCACGCCTTCGCTTACGAGACCCTTTACGATCGGGTTCTTGGGATCGGTCAAATCGTAGTCGGATGACCAATCTTTAGGAATACCGTTGCTACCGTCGATGAGGGTGATGCCTTCTTGAGAAGGGCTGCCCGTAGGGTCGGAGAGCATCCCGTCGAAGGGCGCCATATTTTCGCTTGCGAGGTCAACCACGATAGCGTCGTAATCGCTTATGCCTGCTTTTGTGAGGTCAAGCGTTTGCGTGCCGTCGTTCAAAGTCTTGGTGGCGGGGATAGTATCGTTTTTGGTGAATTCTCTGAGGTTGAGTTCGTCAACGAAGAGCCAACCGTTTGAGAACGTGCCGTTTGCCTTGTAGGTGGTTTGGGTCTTGTCCGAACCCCAGTTTTTGTACTCTACGGCAGTGTTGTCCGAAGTGCCGTCCGTGCCGAGCCATACCGTCATGTTGTAAGAGAAATCTTTGAATTGATTGCCCTTGATATAGAAGGTGTAGGTTTTCCAGCCGTTGGTGGTCATGCCTTGATCGACTGCGCCGGTGTTGTAACTGTCTTTGTCGATTTCTTGTCCGCCGATGAGAACTTTGTCGAGGGGGTTGGAAGAAATGCCTTTGATGACGATATCCTTGCCGTCGTTGCCCGACAAAATCAAGGACGCGCCTGCGCCGTGTACGCCGAAGGTGTAAACGTTGACAGACAATGCGTATGTCTTGTTCTTCTCAATGTTGATCGTGCGAGAGGACTTGATGCCTTGCGCGGTCATAAGTTGTTGAGAGAGCATAAACACTTTCGATCCGACCGAACCGACGGGGAGGTTGACGATGCTGTTTTCGAGTTCCTCGTTGCCAAGATCCTTGAGAGCTTGCGCGGGAACGTAATCCTCTTTCTTATCGCTCGAGGAGGATTTCAAATAATACGTCGTGGAAAATTTGGAGTAGTTGTCGGCAAAATCCTTGACGTCGATTATCGAGTTGTAGCCCAAAGAAGAGGGAGCGGAATCGTTTTTGCCGCTGTTGCCCGTCACCAAAGACCAACCGTTGGGAGTGCCCGAAGAGGAGATCGAAGTCGTGCCGAAATCGAAACGTCCGTTGGAAACTCTCAAAGAAGCCGTTCTGGTGAAAGAATCGTTTGCTTTTTCTTTGTCGACTGCGGATTGGAACTGTTCTGCACCGTAGTTTTTGTTCTCTTTGTTTTCGAGCGCCGTGAGAGTGACGTTGTCAAACACTGCGTAACCCGTGGTCAAGCCCGTGGTGTACGAAGCGGAGTATTTGCCGAGCGCAAACATGACGGTGAGGGTGGAAGAAGAGGAAGAAGAACCTTCGATGAGAATCTCGTAAGTCTTCCATTCGCCCTTGGTGTCGATTGCGTCGAATTCCGCATAAGCGTTGGAACTGAGATAAATGCGAGCGCCGGGAGTGGAGTTGAGCTTTTTGCTCTCACCCTCGATATCCTTGGTCAAAACGTCAACGGAGAGTTTGTAATAACCGCCCTTTGCAATGGTGAAAGACGCGGAAGTGTAACCGTACGCCGTGGGACCGTTGATCTTTTTGCCGTCCTTTTCGGACTGTTTGGGCATATAGACCATCAACGCGTTTTTGATCTTGTCGTCGTCGCCGTATCTGCCGCCTGCAACCAATGCGTTGTAGAGAGAATCGTCAGAGTCGTTCCACGCGCTCTTGTTTGCGTCGTAATCGGACTTGTTGAGGCTGATTACGCCCGCGGTGACGTCATCGTTGTACTTGCCGGAAGAATAGGTCTTTCCGCCCGTCCAACCCGTGACCGTGCGAGGATAAGTCTTCTTTGACGTATCGACGACTTTGAAATCGCCGTTCGTGAGGAGAAGATCTTTTGTCGCTTCGATTGTTTTGTCCGCGTCGTCGGTGTTGCCGTTGTTGTCATTGTTGTTGCAAGCAACGAACATAGCCGAAGAAAGCACGACGAGTGCAATCAACAATAATGCTAATACTGTAAATTTCTTCTTGTTCATACCAAACCTTTTGAAGATTTATTTTGCTAAGGCTGTCGCCCTTTTGTTGTTTTGAAATACACTTTCACGCATATATGCGCGCATTGTATAAATCAATATGCTTTATTATCCTAATACAAAAACAATAATTTGGCAATCGAAATTCATATTTTCGCGCAAATTAATAAAACTAATTTTATGCTCAATCAAACATATTCCAACGCAATTATTGCGCAAAACTTTTTCAAGTATAACGCCAAAAAGCAGAAAACGTCTGCGAGCAAGAAGATTGCCATGTGCCTTGCATCGCTTGCAATCGGCGTCGTAAACGGGCTTTTCGGAGCGGGCGGAGGTATGCTTGCCGTGCCCTGTCTGACGTATATATGGGGACTTGACGAGAAGAGCGCGCACGCCACGGCAATCGCCGTGATTCTGCCTCTTTGCCTTGTGAGTTCCATAGTCTACGCAACGAGCACAAACTTTGAAACCGCAGTGATTTTGCCCACCGTAATCGGCGTTACGGCAGGCGGAATTATAGGTGCGGCGTTGCTCAAAAAAATGTCGCCGGACGCTGCGTCGTTTTTGTTTTATACGCTTATGGCGTTTGCAGGATTTAAGATGATTTTTGACTAAAACGGTGTTTTATCGATATTTATAGACCGATAAAGTGCCGTTTTTGTATCAATATGAGGTAGATATGCAATTTTTGTTTTTCGTATTGGCAGGGCTTGCCGGCGGTGTGCTCGCAGGTATGGGAATGGGCGGCGGAACGCTCACTTTGCCGCTTTTGGTGCTTGCGTTGAACGTAGGACAACTCACCGCCCAATTCGCGAATCTAATCGCCTTTTTGCCGTCGGGAACTGCGGCTTTGGCGGTGCACGTGAAGAACGGACTCGTGCAAAAAAACAACTTGATTTATATGCTGTTGCCATCGATTGCCGCGTGCGTGGTTTGTTCGTTTTTTGCCACCAAAGCAGAGGGAGAGTTGCTTAAAAAACTTTACGGGGGATTTTTGGTTGTTATTGCAGTTATGTCGTTTGGGGGCAAATTGATAAAAGAGGTTAAAAAAACCTGAAAAAAATGAAAAAAGGGGTATTTACATTGTATGTTTTCTAATGTATAATTATCTCAAAGTTATTAAATAAGGACTTCGCGATATGACAATTCCGCTTAGGACTTTTCGCAGGGGTATTCATCCGCCTGCGAACAAGTTTACAAAAGACGCACCTCTTGAGCAGTTTCCCACGCCTGAGAGGGTTTTCATTTCTTTGTCGCAACATATCGGTGCGCCCGCAAAACCCGTCGTTTCCGTGGGAGATCACGTTGACGAGGGGCAACTAATCGGCGAGGCGAACGGGTTCGTTTCGGCAAACGTGTTTTCGTCCGTGTCGGGCGTAGTGAAGAGTTTTTGCACTCTTCCAACCGCAAACGGAGGGGAAGCCACTCACGTTGAGATCGAAAACGATTATCTCTACACAAAGCGCACGCTTCCTCCGCTCAAAAATCCGACCAAAGACGATATTATCAAACGAGTGAAAGACGCAGGCATCGTCGGTATGGGCGGCGCAACTTTCCCCACTCACGTCAAACTTATGCCCAAAGACAAGGTTGACACTCTCATCATCAACGGGGCGGAGTGCGAGCCGTATATCACTTGCGACTATCGTTTGTTTATGGAAGAGGCGGATACGATTCTCAAGGGCGTGCAACTTTTGCTCACCGCGCTCGAAATCGACCACGCTTATATCGGCATAGAGGCAAACAAACCTCTTGCAATCAAACATCTTGCCAATATCGTTCCCGAAAACGTGGCGGTTATGCGCCTCAAAGCAAAATATCCGCAAGGCGCGGAAAAACAACTCATTTACGCCACTACGCACAGAATCGTGCCCACGGGCGAGTTGCCTGCAAAAGTGGGTTGCGTGGTTTGCAACGCTCACACCGCTTATGCAATCGCAAAAGCAGTGTACGAGGGCGAGCCGTGCTACAAGCGCGCTATGACCGTTTCGGGCGGCGGCGTCAAGAAAAGAGGCAACTTCTGGGTGCGCAACGGCGTGCAATATCAGTACATTTACGACGTCTGCAGAGGCAACAAGAGCGAAGAAATCACAAGAAAAGTGGTCAGCGGCGGTCCTATGATGGGATTTGCGCAAGCGTCTTTGACTCCCGCATGCACAAAAGGTTCGTCCTGTCTGCTCTTTATGACCGACAAGGAATTCAACACCAATCCGACCACTCCGTGCATCAGTTGCGGCAAGTGCATCATCAACTGCCCGATGTCGCTCGTGCCCAGAGAAATCGAAAAAGCCGTAGAAAAGGACGATTTCGAGACTACGTTCAAAATGGGCGTGCTCAACTGCATAGAATGCGGAGCGTGCTCCTATTCGTGTCCTGCAAAACGTCCGCTCGTGCAAGCAATGCGCCTTGCAAAAAAAGAAATCAAAGCAAGGGGGATAAAGTGATATGGCAAAGTTCATAGTTTCTTCGTCTCCGCATATTTCCACGACGTTCACCACGAGAAAAATGATGCTCGACGTCATCATCGCGCTTATTCCGGCTACGATCGCGAGCGTTCTGCTGTACGGATTTTATCCGCTCTGTATGATGATTCTATGCGTCGGTACTTGCGTGTTTGCAGAGTGGTTGTTCAACGTCATAGGCAAGAGATTCCAAAGCGTGGGCGACTTGTCGGCGGTGGTTACGGGTATGATTCTTTCGCTCAACCTTCCGCCCGTCGTTCCGTTCTACGTGCCAATCGTCGGAGGATTCTTCGCAATCGTGGTGGTCAAGATGCTCTTCGGCGGCATCGGCAAAAACTTTGCCAACCCTGCGATTACCGCTCGTATATTCCTGCTCCTTTGTTGGACGGGAGTTATGACGAGTTTCGTGTCGCCCATAACCCTTGACAACGGCGCAAATCTGTTTTCGTTCTTCGGCAACGCCGTCAACGTGGACATAAGCGCAATCACGAGCGCAACGCCTTTGGCAGGAGTCAAAAACTCGATTTCTACGGGCGCAAATCCCGCAGAGGGCTTGAGCGCGCTCGATATGTTCCTCGGAAGGATAGGCGGCAGTGCGGGCGAGGTCAGCACTCTTGCAATCCTCATCGGCGGCGTGTATCTGCTTATCCGCAGAGTTATCGACTGGCGCATCCCCGCACTTTATATCGGCTCGGTGGTCGTGTTTACCGCAATATTCTTTGCAAAGAGCGAGTACGTCGGCGAATATATTTGGACGTATCTGCTCGGCGGCGGTCTTATGTTCGGCGCGTTCTTTATGGCAACCGACTACGCCACTTCGCCAAAATCCTGCCTTGCCGTCGTTATCTACGGCGTGGGACTCGGATTTTTGACGGTTATTTTCAGAAAATTCGGCACGATGAACGAGGGCGTGTCTTTTGCGATACTGCTCATGAACGTGCTTACTCCGCTTCTTGACAAGATTATGCCCAGAGTGTTCGGCGCACCCAAGAAACTCAACGTCGCAACCAGAGTCAAGAGCAAGAATAAAGAAGCGACGGAAGGAGGCAAAAATGACTGACGATTTGTTGAAAAATGCCTCGATAGAGAGCGCGCAAGAGGTCGAAAACGTGCAAACGAGCGAGAATCCGATTCAAACCGAATCCTCAAACGAAACCTCTTTGCCGCAAAATCAAAACGACGATAAAACGACTCAACCCAAAAAGAAATTCAAACTAGGCGACGTGGCAAAATGCACTATCGTGCTCACCGTCATCGCTTTGGTGGCAGGATTGTTGCTCGGAATCGTCAACTGGGTGACTTACGTCGATCCCGACGGAGTTATCGCAGATCAATGCACCGCGTATTTCGCAAGCGAAACCTCGGTGAAAGACGAAAAACTCGCTTCGTACGACTACGATAAAAACAATTACGTCGAATCCTGCTTCGTGGCAAAAAGCGGCGACGAAATCGTCGGATATTGCTACTATACCGTGGGCGGAGGCGCAAAAGACGGCTCGATAGAACTGCTTGTGTTTATCGACAAAGACGGCGTTATCAAGGAAATCACCGTCTACGAACAGGGCGAAACCGCAGGATATTTCGACAGAGTCGAAAAAGCAAACAAGTCAAAGTACGTCGGCTTGAACGCAAAGACCATAAAGAAACTCGAACTCGTCAAAAACAAGTCCGAACTTCAGGACGGAGAGGTCAGCGCGGTGAGTTCGGCAACCTACACTTCAACGGGTTATCACAACGCAATCGCCGCGGCGGTGTACGCATTCAGAACCATGTGCGAGGAGGCGTGATATGAAAGGAAATTCAAAACTTCAGATTGTATCCAACGGCATATTCGCACAGAATCCGACTTTCAGACTCGTGCTGGGTATGTGCCCCACGCTCGCAATCACAACGAGCGCATTCAACGGCTTGGGTATGGGACTTGCGGCAACGCTTATCCTCATATGTTCCAACGCTTTGGTTTCATTGCTCAGGAAAGTGATTCCCGACAAGGTGCGTATCCCGGCGTACGTTCTCATCATCGCAACGTTCGTTACGTTGCTCGAGATGATACTCAAAAAATTCATTCCCACGCTGTATAGCGCGCTAGGAATCTATCTGCCGCTCATAGTCGTCAACTGCATCATCCTCGCAAGAGCGGAGGCGTTTGCTAGTTCAAACAAGGTCGTGGACAGCATTCTCGACGGCTTGGGTATGGGACTCGGATTTACGCTCGCGCTCACTTGCCTCGGATTCGTGAGAGAACTCATCGGCAACGGTACGATTTTCCAAGGTTCGCTCGGTTCGCTCTCGTTCGGCATCTCGCTCGGCGCGGCAAGAAACTACTCTTTGGCAATATTCGTGCTCCCCGCAGGCGGATTCCTTACGCTCGGTCTTGCGATGGCTCTGGTCAACTGGGTGAGCGATAAGAAACAACAAAAGAAACAACTCGAAGCGGAAAGAGCCGCTCAGAATATCGAAAACGCAAAGTCTGCGCTCGATGAAGGGGAGGTTGCGTGATGGAATACTTTTTGCTTATAATCGGCGCGATGTTCGTCAACAACTTCGTCCTTAGTCAGTTCCTCGGCATTTGCCCGTTCCTCGGCGTGTCCAAAAAGACGGATACGGCGCTCGGTATGGGACTCGCGGTCACGTTCGTCATGGGCGTTGCAAGCGTCATAACCTGGTGCGTGCAAAAAGCGCTCGTCGCACTCGGCGTGGAATACTTGCAGACCATAGCGTTCATTCTCGTCATAGCGGCGCTCGTGCAACTCATAGAGATGGTGCTCAAAAAGTATATGCCCGCGCTTTACAGCGCGCTCGGCGTGTATCTGCCGCTCATCACCACCAACTGCGCGGTGCTCGGCGTTGCTATTCTCAATATCGACACCTACGGCGTTGCAAGCGGCGCAAGTTTGCTTCAATCCTTCCTCAACGGCACGTTCAGCGGCGTGGGATTTCTCATCGCTATTATGCTCCTTGCAGGCGTGCGTGAAAAAATGGATCTGGACGCAGTCCCCAAGCCCTTTAGAGGCTTCCCGATCACGCTCATATCCGCAAGTATACTCAGCATGGCTTTCGTCGCTTTCGGCGGTCTTATCTCGTCGTCGGGCGCCGTCAGCCTCGTGTTTCCCTGATGGAGGTGATGCGTTGTGCTTAATTTGATTGCGGCGGTAAATCCGTTGACTATACTTTATTCCACACTGGTGCTCCTCGTGCTCGCGCTCGTTTTCGGCGTGACGCTCGCGGTGCTCGGCAAAAAACTCGCCGTCCACGAGGACGAACGTATCAAACAGGTGCGTGAAAAACTCTCGGGCGCAAACTGCGGCGGCTGCGGTTACGCAGGCTGTGACGCTTTTGCAAAAGCGGTGGTCGAGGGCAAGGCGGATATAAACGCTTGCGCGGCGACTTCTGCGGAAAACAAAAAGGCTATCGCAGACATTATGGGGCAAAGCATCGACGCCGAAGAAACCATGATTGTCGTGGCGTGCAGAGGCGGAAAATACGCCGTGGATAAGTACGAATATATCGGCTACGGCAATTGCAGAAGTATGGAATTGCTCGGCGGCGGAAGAAAGCAATGCAAATGGGGTTGTCTAGGAATGGGCTCGTGCGTGGACTCTTGTCCGTTCAGCGCAATGAAGGTCGGAGAAAACGGCTACGCTGAAGTCAACAGAGAAAAGTGCGTTGCGTGCGGAAGATGTATCAACTCTTGCCCCAAGCATCTTGTCAAGAGAATTCCTGCCACTGCAAAATACTACGTTGCTTGTTCCAACTGCCTTAAAGGCGCAAAGGACGTGCGTGCGGTGTGTACGGTGGGGTGCCTCGGGTGCGGACTCTGCGCAAGAGTTTGCCCTAGCGGCGCGATTACGCTTCAGAACAACATTGCGGTTATAGACTACTCAAAATGCACGGGGTGCGGCATATGCGCGTCGAAATGCCCCTCGAAGTGCATCCTCGAAACTCGTCCGCAAAAGGAAAAATGATTCCAAAGGAATCTCGGCAAATAAAGAGTACTTGATTTCGATTTGAATCGAAATTTGAATAATAAGCGGGAAAATAGAAAGAAAAAAGAATTGAACAACCGTCCTCAAAAGGACGCGGCGAAAGCCGTCAGGAGAATTTTATGGAAAAAATAGCGATTATCGACATTGGCTCAAACTCTGCAAGACTCGTGCTCGTCAACGTGCTCGACGGAGGCTATTTCGTGGTCTTCGACGAACTCAAGGAAACGGTGCGTCTCGGACAAGATATGGACTGGGACGGCTTCATCAAGCCGCAGCGCATTGCGCAGACGATAAAAACGCTTACTATGTTCCGCCGTCTGTGCGACGCAAACAAGGTTGACAAAATCTTTGCATACGCTACGGCAGCGGTCAGACGTGCAAAAAATCAGAAGAGTTTCCTCGACGAAGTCGCAATGACTTGCGGCATCAAAATAAAAGTGCTCTCTCCCGAAGAGCAGGCTATGCTCGTCTATCAAGGCGTAATCAACTCTATGGATATTCCCAAGGGCTTGATTATGGAAATGGGCGGCGGCTCGACCAATCTCATCTACTACAACAGAAGACATCTTATGCACTTCGAAACCTTGCCTTTCGGCGCGGTTACGCTTACGGATTTGTTTAAGAACGACTCCTCGACTCCGCAAGAACGCGCAAAGAAAATCGAAGATTTCATCGGCGAGCAACTCGAAAAAATTCCTTGGCTCGACAGCATCGAACCCGATACGGCGTTCGTGGGCGTAGGGGGCAGTTTCAGAAACCTCGGCAGAATCAGCCGTCTTATAAAGAAATACCCCTTCAATATGACTCACAACTACGAACTTCCCGTGAGCGAATTCGAGGGTATCTACAACACGATAAAGAAACTCGACCTCAACAGCACAATGAAGATAAAGGGACTCTCAAGCGGCAGAGCGGACATTTTCCCGAGCGCGCTTGCGGTGATGAAAGCGGTGCTTTCTCGCTTCGAGTTTTCAAAAATCACGATCAGCGGTTGCGGCTTGAGAGAGGGTGCAATGTTCCGTTACGCAGTTCCCGGCGTCAACGAAAGACCTCTCTCGGACGTGCTCGGCCACTCCATTTATA
>JBNMJA010000037.1:0-11854 GCA_050873585.1 Bacillota bacterium
GTCAATGGATATTTCGATTAATTCTTGGGTTTATAACTATCCTTCAAGCCCACGATACTATTAAACTCGTTTTGCTCGTTACGCTTGATGAAGTAACCTTCGCGCAAGAATTGGAATCTCGTGTGGACGGGCGCTTGAGCAACAATCTTTTCCGCTTTGCCGTGCAAAACTGTGAGAGAGTTGCGGTTGACTCTGTCCATATAATCGCCGTCGCCGTCGTTGATGAGATAATCGAACATATTGAGCGTAACGTCTGCGCAATCGTTGGCGTTGACCCAGTGGATCGTGCCTTTGACCTTCATATTTGCGCCTTCTTCGCCGCTCTTGGTGCCTTCGATATATTCAACGTGCACTGCGGTCGGGTTGCCGTTTTCGTCAAGATCGCAACCGACGTATCTGACTATATACGCACCTTTAAGGCGCACGATTCCGTCGGGTTTGAGACGGAAATACTTTGGCGGAGGATTGAGCGAGAAGTCGTCTTGCTCGATATAAAGTTCGCGGCCGAAAGTGGTCTCATGTACGCCTGCGTTTTCCGCTTGCGGATTATTTTCGATATACACGGGTTCGCTCTTGCCCTCGGGATAGTTGTCAACGATGAGTTTGAGCGGTTTGGTAACGACCATTGCGCGCTGAGCGCGATTGTTCAAATCCTCTCTTACGCAATGCTCCAAAATGGAAATATCCACTTCGCTGTCCGCTTTCGCAACGCCGATACGGGAGCAAAAATCACGGATTGCTTCTGGAGTGTAACCTCTCTCTCTTATGCCCGAAAGTGTGGAAAGACGAGGATCGTCCCAGCCCCAGACCACCTTTTCGTCTACGAGGCGTTTGATGAAACGCTTGCTCATAACGGTGTGCGTGAGGTTGAGTCTTGCAAACTCGATTTGTCTCGGACGAGGATTAAATCCGCAATTGAGCGTAACCCAGTCGTAAAGCGGTCTGTGGTTTTCAAATTCAAGCGAGCAAAGCGAATGCGTGATGCCCTCGATTGCGTCCTCGATGGGGTGCGCAAAGTCGTACATTGGATAGATGACCCACTTGTCGCCCGTGTGCGGGTGAGTTGCGTGGCAGATACGATAGATGACGGGGTCGCGCATATTGATATTGGGCGAAGCCATATCGATTTTTGCACGCAAGACCTTTTCGCCGTCGGCAAATTCACCGTTTTTCATACGCTCGAACAAATCGAGATTCTCTTCAATCGAGCGATTCCTGTACGGGCTTTCAGTGCCGGGTACGCCGAAACTTCCACGAGTTGCGCTGATTTCCTCTGCGCTCAAATCGCAAACGTACGCTTTGCCTTCCTCGATGAGTTTGACGGCGCACTCGTACATTTTTTCAAAATAGTCGCTTGCGTTGCGGAGTTCGTCCCACTCGAAGCCGAGCCACTTGATATCGGCTTTGATGCTCTCCATATATTCCACGTCCTCTTTTGCGGGATTGGTGTCGTCAAAGCGCAAGTTGCAAGCGCCGTGATATTTTTCTTTCATACCGAAATTGATGCAAAGAGCCTTTGCGTGTCCGATATGCAAATAGCCGTTCGGTTCGGGCGGAAAACGAGTGATGATTTTGTTCACTTTGCCTTCCGCGAGGTCTTCGTCAATGATTTCTTCGATAAAGTTTCTTGAATTGTCTTCCATAAAAAGCAGCCTTTGCGCCCGACGGCGACTTGGATTTTCGCCCGCACGGTATGCGTACGCGCGAGGAGATTATATTTAATAATAAATCGAAATATATGATATGTCAATAATTGCGCCGTGCAAATATTCGTTAAAAAATGTCAATCGACAAAAAAATCCGCCGCCTTTTTGTCGAGCGAACGGAAATACTTACGAAAATTCGATTTTACAGTTTAGACTAATACGCCACGGATACGAGATGCAGTCCTTTTGCAGAGAGCGTTTTGCCTGCTCGTTTGCGGTCGCCGCCCTCAAGAATCGAGCGAACGTCGTCGGGCGTCAGTTTGCCGATGCCGACGTACAAAAGCGTGCCTGCGATTATGCGTACCATATTGTACAAAAATCCGTTGCCCGTGACGGATATGCAAAGTTCGCAATCAAAGATTGCGCCACCTTGAATTCTTTCTTCGCGCTTTTCCGAACAAGGCAAATCTTGAACCGAAACGTCAATGGAATAAACCGTTCTCACGGTGTTTTTGATTACGCTGCCGCTTGCCTCGAAACACTTGAAATCGTGCGTACCTTCGATGATTTTGCACGCCTCTCTTATCTTGCCAATATCGACGGGAACGGTGACATGTTCGTGAGTGGGTTCGAGCATGGGCCGACGATGCTTTGCAAGATAAATTTTGTAGCAATACGTCTTGCGCTTGGCGTTGAATCGCGCGTTGAAATCGTCGGGAGCGACCTCGCACGAGAGCATGCTCACGTCGTCGGGAAGATGCGTGTTGACCGCAAACGGAATCTTGTCGACGGGTATGGACGTGTCCGCGTCGAAGTGTATCACTTGTCCCTCTGCGTGAACGCCCGCGTCCGTGCGCCCGCTTGCCGTAGCGCTCGTTTTTGCGCCGAAGGTCTTTTCGAGAGCCTTTTCCAACACCTCTTGCACACTAAGCCCGTTGAGTTGTCTTTGCCACCCGACGTACCTTGCGCCGAAATAAGAAATCACCGCACGATATCTCATTGCACGAGCCCTCCGAAAATCATTTGGTCGATATTGATTCCGACGGTCGGGAAGTAGTATCTTTCAAGCAAAATCACAACGAAAAACGCGCACATAAACAGCGTGGCGAAAAGGTCAGAGATGCCGAGTTTTGCTTGCTTCATTTTTGTGCGTTTTTCGGTTGCGTTGTAGCACCTTGCGTCCATTGCGAAAGCAAGTTCGTCGGCGCGCCTGAAAGAGTTTACGAAAAGCGGAATCAACACGGGAAGAAGCGCCTTTGCTCTTGCGAAAAGTCCGCCCGTATCGAAACTTGCGCCGCGCGCTTTTTGTGCTGATATTATCTTGTTGGTTTCCTCAAAAAGCGTAGGGATAAAGCGAAGCGCGATGCTCATTATCATCGCTATATCTCTGACGGGAACTTTGATGAGTTTTAGCGGCGACATAAGACTTTCGACGCCGTCGGCAAGCTCGACGGGCGTTGTGGTTAAAGAGAGCAAAGATGCACCGGAAATCAACAAAACGAGCCTTAAAACCATCTTTATGGTGGTATGAACCCCGTTTTTGGTGATTGTGAAGATTTGCCAATGCACCAAAACTTCGCCGTCTTTTATCAAAAACAGATTGAGAATTGCCGTAAACAAAACTATAAACAACACGCCTTTGACGCTCTTGAGAACGGACGCCATCGGCAGTTTAGCAAGCAAAATTATCGCAATCAAAACGACCGCCGTAAGCATAAATCCGAAATACGTTTTGACAAAAAATATGCCTATGACGTACATAAGCGCGAGCAACAATTTCACTCTTGCGTCAAGTTTGTGAATCACCGAATTCGTGGGATAATACTGCCCGAAGGAAACGTCTCTAAACATTGTCGCTTCCTCCTTTTTGCGCCTTGATTTCGGCAAGTTTCAGGGCGAGTTCGTCCATAGAAATTATATCGCGGGGAAGGTCGATTCCGCGCTCTATAAGCATGTCGGAAATTTTGGTCGCGCAAGGCACGTCAAGTCCTGCCTCCGCAATGAGTCGCCTGTTTGAAAACACTTCTTTCGGCGTGCCGTCCGCTATGATTTTGCCGTCCTTGAGCGCAACGATTCTGTCCGCTATCACGGCTATGTCGTCCATATTGTGCGACACCATAATGACGGTGGGCGAAACCTCTTTTTGCAGTTTTTTGACAAGGGCGAGAATCTCTTCTCTGCCTTGAGGATCGAGCCCTGCCACAGGTTCGTCGAGAACGAGAATTTTGGGTTCCATCGCAATGACGCCTGCGATTGCAACGCGTCTTTTTTCGCCTCCGCTCAGATCGAACGGACTGCGATGAGCAAAGGATTCGTAGTCAAGTCCGACGACTTCGATTGCACGTCTGACTCGTCTGTCGATTTCCTCTTTTTCGAGTTTCATGTTTTTCGGACCGAAAGCAACGTCCTTTTCAACGGTGTCTGCAAAAAGTTGATATTCGGGATATTGAAAAACCATACCCACTTCGAAGCGCAGATTCTTGAGCGTCTTTTTGTCAGTTGCGCTCATACCGTTGACAACCACTTGCGATTTCTTTTTGTCCTGAATCTTGATAAGCCCGTCGAGATGCTGGACGAGAGTGGATTTTCCGCTACCCGTCGCACCGACGACGCCCACGAATTGTCCTTCTTCTATCGTCAGATTTATGTCGGAAAGCGCCACCTTTTCATAAGGCGTTTTGGGAGAGTAGACGTAAGTTAAATTTCTTATTTCAATTGCCGACATACGCCCTCCACCAACCCGTCTTCCGAAAGCGCGGGAGAATCGAAAACAAAACCTTTTTGCTCAAGCGACTTTCCGAGGGCATACACGGGCGGAAGCGTAAGTCCGCACGCCTCCAACAATCCCG
This sequence comes from Bacillota bacterium, assembly GCA_050873585.1. Classification (GTDB taxonomy): domain Bacteria; phylum Bacillota; class Clostridia; order Christensenellales; family CAG-917; genus CAG-475. The sequence goes on from JBNMJA010000037.1 coordinate 4,496, forward strand.
AAGAAAACACTTCTTTGGGAGTGCCGTCGATTGCTACTCTTCCCTTCCTCAAAACTATAATTCTGTCCGCAAGCACCGCCTCGTCCATATTGTGGGTGATATTGATGACCGTGATGCCCTGCTCGTTGAGTTTTTTGGCAATTGCCATAATTTCTTTTCTGCCGTTTGGGTCGAGCATTGACGTCGACTCGTCGAGAATCAGAATCTCGGGGCGCATGGCAAGAACGCCTGCAATTGCAATACGTTGCTTTTGTCCGCCGCTGAGTTTTGACGCGGAACGCTTGCGATACTCGTTCATTCCCACCGCTTCGAGCGCCTCGTCCACTCTTTGGACAATTTCTTCTCTCGGAACACCTATGTTTTCAGGACCGAAAGCGACGTCGTCCTCGATTATCGTCGCAACCATCTGGTTGTCGGGATTTTGGAAAACCATACCCGCTTTTTTGCGGATTTCAAACGTGTTTTTTTCGTCGGAAGTTGACAAACCGTCAATCAGAATCTCGCCGCTCGAGGGTACAAAAAGACCGTTGAGAAGTTTTGCAAGCGTGCTTTTGCCGCTACCGTTCATACCGGCAAGCGCGACAAACTCGCCTTTCTCAACGGAAAAAGACAGGTTTTTGAGGGCTTTTAGACTGCTGCCCTCCCCTAATGAGTAACTATAACTTACTCCTTTGAGGACGATTTGTGACATACGGCAAGTATATCACAGCGGATTTTATAAAGCAAGTTATTGAACGCGTTGTGTAAAACGTGGCGCATTATTAAACAATTTTTAATATGCAAAACGTTTTGTATGCTAGGTTGCGGTATTGACACTCTGGGAGGGGGTGATATAATTAAGACAAGATATGCAGGGAGAAGCGGCTTGCCGAAACATTGATGTACAATTATTTATATGCGTTTTGCCGTTTGTAAAAAACGCCCGCTAAAGCGAATAATCGGAGGAGAATATGAAAAAAACAATACTTTGTTTGGCTATCGTTTCCATACTCGTTTTGAGCATGGCGATTTTCGCAGGTTGCAACGAGAATTCGGGCGATTGCGTCGTCACTTTTATAACCGAAAACGGCGGAAAAGAAGTGCGATATGAAAAGACCGTAACGGCAGGAACGCTTGTCACTCTGCAAGATTTCACCTCTTTGCAAAACGGCGATTCTTCGGTCGGACACAGCATATATACGGGCTTTTTCCGTGATTCTAACTGTACATTTAAGTTTGACGATGAAGAACCTATCCGTCACGATACGACTTTGTACGTCAAGCAATCCCCCGAGGGAACGCCCGTCGTAAACTTCGTGCTCGACGGCAAAACCTATCCTCTCGCAGTTGAAAGAACGAAAACAGTGAGCGCGTTCGACTTTATCGCTTCCGCTTACGGGAAAAGCGCGATTCCCGAACAATTCGATTTCTTCAAAGACGAACAATGCACGGAGAAAATCGATTTGACGGGATTCAACTATAAATCCTGCACTTTCGATTTTTGGCAAAAATGCACAATATACGTGAAAAAGCACGACGTAACAACGGTTGAGTTTTGTATTCACAACGACGGTGGCGAGTGCGCGACGACTTTCAACGCACTTGTTCGCACCGACGAGAATCTGAACGCTCAATCGTTGCAAGAACTGTACTCTGCCTACACGGGAGGCGCGACGCTTAATTTTGCAAACGCAAAGCTCTATTCGGACGCAACGCTCAACGCCGAAATATCCTCAATCGGAAATCTCAAAACCGTACACGTGAATATCGAATAACGATGACGAATCAAAAAAGCGAGCGTATCTTACGTTTCGATAAGGAAAGAATTGCCGAATTTCAACGGCAATTCTTTCCTTATCTATTGACTAATATTTTTTGTCAATATATAATATCTAATTGATTATGCACACTGCGCTCGCGTGGGCGTGTAAAAATGCAAAACACTCAAAGATATTTATTTGGAGGACTATCCGATATGAAAAAAATGACCATTGACGGCAATACCGCTGCGGCACACATTGCGTACGCTTTCTCTGACGTAGCGGCTATTTACCCTATCACCCCGTCATCCCCGATGGCAGAAAACTGCGACGACTGGGCAGGCCAAGGCAGAAAGAATCTTTTTGGCAACGTTCTTAAAATTGCCGAAATGCAATCCGAAGCAGGCGCTGCAGGTGCGGTTCACGGTTCTTTGGCAGCAGGCGCTTTGACGAGCACGTTCACGGCAAGCCAAGGCTTGTTGCTGATGATTCCAAACATGTACAAGATCGCGGGCGAATTGCTCCCCTGCGTCTTCAACGTATCGGCAAGAAGCGTTGCAGGCCACGCGCTCAACATTTTCGGTGACCATTCGGACGTTATGGCGTGCCGTCAAACCGGTTTTGCTATGCTCGCTGCAAACAGCGTTCAAGAGGTTATGGACCTCACCTTGGTTTCCTATCTCTCGACGATCGAATCCAGCGTTCCTTTCCTCAACTTCTTCGACGGTTTCCGCACCTCTCACGAAGTTGACAAGATCGACGTGATCGAATACGACGAAATCAAACCGCTCGTCAACTTCAAGAAAGTGGACGAATTCCGCGCTCGTGCACTCAACCCCGAGCATCCTCATCAACAAGGCACTGCTCAAAACCCCGATATCTACTTCCAAAACAGAGAAGCAAGCAACAAGTTCTACGACGCAGTTCCCGCAATCGTTCAAGCGGAAATGGACAAAGTCAGTGCTCTCACCGGAAGAAAGTATAACCTCGTTGACTACTACGGCGCACCCGACGCGGATCGCGTGATCGTCATCATGGGTTCAGGCGCAGAAGCGGTTGAAGAAACCGTTGACTACCTCAACGCTAGAGGACACAAAGTCGGTCTTTTGAAAGTCAGACTCTATCGTCCGTTCCCCCAAGACGCATTTATCAGGGCTATCCCCGAAACAGTCAAGACCATCACTGTTATGGACAGAACCAAAGAGCCCGGCGCACAAGGAGAACCTCTCTACCTCGACGTCGTATCCGCTCTCAACGAAGCAGGCGTAAAGAAAGAAGTGCTCTGCGGTCGCTACGGCCTCGGCAGCAAGGAATTCAACCCCTCTATGGTCAACGCGATCTACGAGAATATGAGCGGCGAAAAGAAGGATAGATTCACCGTCGGCATCAATGACGACGTCACCTTCCACTCCTTGAACGTCACCGAAAAGATCGACGCTTCAGACGCAAGCGCAATCTCTTGCAAGTTCTACGGTCTCGGCTCTGACGGTACGGTCGGTGCAAACAAGAACTCCATCAAGATCATCGGCGACCACACCGACAAATACGCACAAGCATACTTCGCATACGACTCCAAGAAGTCGGGCGGCATCACCATCTCCCACTTGCGCTTCAGCGACAAGCCCATCAGAAGCACCTACCTCATCGACCAAGCTGACTTCGTGGCTTGCCACAACGAGTCCTACGTTCTCCGTTACGACATGCTCTCCGACCTCAAAGACGGCGGCACGTTCCTTCTCAACTCTCAATGGGAGCCCGAAGAAATGGACGCAAAACTTCCTGCGGCAATGAAGAACATGATTGCAAAGAAGCACGTCAAATTCTACACCCTCGACGGTTTGAAAGTCATTCAAGAAATCGGCACGAAGAAGGGCGTCAACACCGTTATGCAAGCCGCTTTCTTCAAACTCGCAAACGTCATTCCTTACGAAGACGCAGAGCGTTATATGAAGGAAATGATCAAGAAATCGTACGGCAAGAAAGGTGACGCGGTCGTCGCTATGAACAACGCTTGCGTGGACAACGCAATCGCACACCTCAAAGAAGTCAAGTATCCGCAAAGTTGGGAAACCACGACCAACGGCGCTGCGCCGCTCCCCGTCCCCAACGACGAGTATTTCAGAAACTTCATCGCACCCATCACCGCACAAGAAGGCGACAAACTCCCCGTTTCCGCATTCAATCCCAACGGTTACGTTCCCACCGGCACGACCAAATTTGAAAAACGCGGTATCGCGGTTTCCGTTCCTATGTGGGACAAAGACAAATGCATCCAATGCAACCGCTGTGCACTCGTTTGCCCGCACGCAACCATTCGTCCGACTCTCGCAACCCAAGAGGAACTCGCAAACAAGCCCGAATCCTTTGAAACCAAACCCGCAATCGGCGTGAAAGGCTACGAATTCCGTATGCAAGTCAGCCCCTTCGACTGCACGGGTTGCTCCAACTGCGTGGCTGTCTGCCCTGCAAAAGAGAAAGCACTCACCATGGTTCCCCTCGACGAAGCAATCGCAAAAGAGGAAGAAAACTGGGATTACGCCGCAAGCCTCAAAGAGACTTCTGCGGAACTCAAATCGATCAACGTCAAGAACAGTCAGTTCAAGAAGCCGCTCTTCGAGTTCTCGGGCGCATGCGCAGGCTGCGGTGAAACTCCGTACGTCAAACTTATGACCCAACTCTTCGGCGACAGAATGCTCATCGCAAACGCAACGGGTTGCTCCTCCATCTACGGCGGCAGCGCTCCGACTTGCCCCTACACCAAGAACGACAAAGGTCGCGGTCCTGCTTGGGCAAACTCCTTGTTTGAGGACAACGCAGAGTTCGGATACGGCATGCATCTTGCATACGACACGCGTCGCAACGTGCTTGCAAACAATATCACGAGCCTCATCGGTCTCGACGCAATCTCCGAAGATATGAAAGCCGCTTTGAACAACTGGCTTGAAAACAGAGAGGACGCACAAAAGAGCGAAGAAGCAACCGACGCAATCCTCGCACTTCTCCCCGAAGAAAAGAAGAAAGCAAACGGCTTGAGCCTTGAACTGCTCGAAAGCATCGAAGCAAGAAAAGATTGCCTCATCAAGAAATCCGTCTGGATCGTCGGTGGCGACGGCTGGGCATACGATATCGGTTACAACGGCGTTGACCACGTTCTCGCAAGCGGCGAAGACGTCAACATCCTCGTTCTCGACACCGAGGTTTACTCCAACACCGGCGGACAAGCGTCCAAGTCCACTCCTACCGGCGCAATCGCAAAATTCGCCGCAACAGGCAAACGCACAAAGAAGAAAGACCTCGCTCTTCTCGCAATGGATTACGGCTACGTCTACGTCGCACAAGTTTCTATGGGCGCAGATATGAACCAAGTGGTCAAAGCGTTCGCAGAGGCTGAAGCATATCACGGACCGTCCATCATCATCGCATACGCACCGTGCATCAACCACGGCATCAAAGGCGGTATGGACAATTCTCAAATGGAAATGAAGAAGGCAGTCGACTGCGGATATTGGCAACTCTTCCGCTACAACCCGACTCTCGTCGGCACGGACAAAGCACCGCTTGCAATCGACAGCAAAGAGCCTACGGACGACTATCAAGCCTTCCTTATGAACGAAACGAGATACGCTTCTCTTGCGAAGATGAATCCGGATGCGGCAAAAGTCTTGTTTGCAAAGAACGAAGAAGACGCGGCAAAGAAACGTGCGTTCTACGTAAAGAAAGCAGAGTCTTACAAAGACTAATTTGACCGACTTCGCTATTTAGCGAAATTGAAACCCCCTCGAATAATTCGAGGGGGTTTTATTTTTCTCTTTCGTTTTTGTGAATTATAATTTATAATATTGATATGGACAGCAAATTTTGCCAAAACTTAAAATCCGCACGCTTACAATCAGGTATGACACAAAAGCAAGTCGCTCTGCGCCTTGGCGTTGTGGAAAGTTGCTATGCAAATTGGGAACAAGGCCGCACCGAACCTAGCGTAACCGCTTTGCGACAGATATGCGACATTCTCTCCGTCACCGCAGACGAACTTCTCAACGGCAACTTGTAATTATTGCATAAGCATCAACAAAAAAGCGACGGAAACCGTCGTTTTTTCATTGCTTGCTACATTAAATCGCTGTTTTATCGGTCGTTTTCAATCCGCCTTTGCCGCAACGTTTATCGTACCGTCCGAGCAAATAACACGGGAAGACATTTGATATTCAAATGTTACTACTGCGTCCCATTGTGCCATTGTGCCATCATAATAAACGGTGAACACACGACGGTCTTCAAACGACTCGTAAGAAAAATCTTCAAAAGTTAGATAATCAACTTCCTCTATTGACGAAGGTATCGTAATCGTTTCGACCAAACTATCTCCTCCAAACGCGAATTCGCCTATCTTTTTCACTCCTTCTGGCAAAATAACATGCTTTACTTTTGAATCATAAAACGCCCCGCACGTTACTTCCGTGGTGCCGGCATCAAGGGAAAACGTCTCTATTTCATCACCAAAATAACCAACGAAACGCTTTTCTTGCCCTTGTATAAGGTAATACGTATCTTTCTCTGTTTCTACAAGTTTGCCTTCTCCTTCTTCAGAATAGAAATATATACCGTCGCAATAACTAAGCGACTCTATCTCTCCGTTCGACCTATTATAAATTTGCACAAGTCTCGGACAGTGCTGAACAACCGGCTCAAACCAACCGATAATTGTTTTCTTATAATTCTTGCCGATTGTTACGCTCATTAGACTAACGCAATTGTAAAAAGTGTTTGAATACAATGTTTCAACTTTATCAGGAAACACAACTTCTCTTATTGAAGGACAATTGTTAAAACGCGTTGCGTGCGTTATATTTTCGCTAAATCTAACGTTTCTTAGTTTTTCACAACCGGTAAATAAGTCTATTCCGATAAATTCAACGCTATCGGGCATAATAACTTCCACCACCTCGTTACAGAATCTAAAAAACCAATCGGCAATGACCTTCGTTCCATCCCTAAACGTAATCGTTGTATCTTTTGGCATATCCCCTTTATAAGCATATGCGATGTTTCCTATATACACTATACCGTCGGGTTGGGTGTTAAACCACGAAGTACCGCTAAATGAATCTGCAGAAATACCTTTCAATGCAGGCGGTAATACTACATTCTCAAGTGAAGAACAACCCGCAAAACATTTTTCCGAAATCCATTCCACATCGTCGGAAAAAACGATCTCGTTAAGTTTCGTACAATTCTGAAAAACACCGATTCCCATTCTGACGTTAGGAATAGTAACTTTACGCAAGTTTTTCATTTCTTTGAACGCTCCGCCGCATATACATGTGCACGTATCGGGAATAACCATTTCGGTAACGGTATCTTTGTACTCGTCCTTGATCTTTTTGATTACGATTTTATTGCTTTCAGCATAGCCCTCATCCAATTCAAAATAAGTATAATCCTCAATGCGAAAATCGGGGACTTTTTCCTCGTCATTAGGCTCGTCATCTTTATCGCAAGCGCAAAAAGCCAGTGCCACGCACAGCACCACGGCAACGATCAAAATTAAACCGAGCGTACGAATTCTCCTCATAATATCCTCCTTTGCACACGGGTTGTATTATATATACAATTTACAGAA
>JBNMJA010000038.1:0-11497 GCA_050873585.1 Bacillota bacterium
GCGGTGTAGGCGGACTTGTCGGCGGCATGGTCGTATCCTTGCTTTTCTGGCTCGTATTTGAACTTTTTGCAGACAAATATCCCGTCTTTATCCAAGGTTGCGGCTACACGGCTTTCTTTAAGCACGATATAAGCGGCTGGCAATGGAAGAGTGCGCTCGTATACCTTGCAATCGGGCTCGTCTGCGGCGTTATAAGCGAACTCGGCGACCTTGCGGCGTCACGAATCAAGCGCGCAATCGGCATCAAAGACTACGGCAAGATTTTCCCTGGGCACGGCGGATTTATGGACAGAATCGACAGCGTTATGTACTGCCTCGTCGTCTTGCTCATCGCATTTTCTTGCATATACGGTTATTGATTCTTTCATTTGAATTTAATAATCGCGATTTATACTGACAATAAAGAGCCTGCAAAAGACTTCAAATCTCTGCCTTGGCGGCGCGCAGGTTTCTAAGGATAAAATGAAAACGATCACAATACTCGGAAGTACGGGCTCTGTCGGAAGACAGGTGCTCGACTCGATTTGCGCACACCCCGACGCCTTCAAGGTCGTCGGACTTTCCGCTTATACCAACGAAACGCTCCTTCGAGAGCAGATTGAAAAATTCAATCCCACTCACTATTATTTCCCGGGCGGAGCGGTGGAAGTTCAAAGTTCGCTTTTTGATTTTTTGGAAGACGACAAAACTTCAAAGTGCCTTTCTTCGCTTGAAGAACTTGCAAGCATACCCTCGGACATAGTCGTTTTGGCAGTCACGGGCATTGCGGGACTTTGGGCGGCAGTCGCAACCTTAAAAAGAGGCGGCACGCTGGCGATTGCCAACAAGGAAACCATCGTATGCGCGGGCAGACACCTCAAAGCGCTCGAAAAGAAGTACGGCGGCAAAATTTTGCCTCTTGACACCGAGCATTCCGCAATCTTCTCGTGCTTACGCGGAGAGGACAAAAAGTGCGTTAGAAGCCTTGTTTTGACGGCAAGCGGCGGTGCTTTGCGCGATTTGCCCACGAGCGCTCTTGCCAAAGTCAAAGCGGAAGACGCCTTGAAACACCCTGTATGGAATATGGGCAAAAAGGTTACCATAGACTCTGCGACTTTGTTCAACAAGGGGCTTGAAGTCATCGAAGCGATGCGCTTATTCGAGGTTGAAGCAAAGGACGTCAAAGTCGTTATGCACAGAGAAAGCGTCGTTCATTCACTGGTCGAGTTTACCGACGGCGGAATGAAAGGGCTGTTTTCCGTTCCGGATATGCGCCTTGCAATCGAAACCGCGCTTTATTATCCGGAACATGGCAAAAACAGCGTTGCGCCGCTTGACCTCACAAAACTCGGCTTGCTTTCGTTTTCCGCGCCCGATTACGACAGATTCCCGTGTCTTAAAATCGCAATAGACGCGGCAAATGCGGGTGAGGGCGCTTGCATAGCGGTATCTGCCGCCGACGAAGTGCTCGTGGAAGAGTTCTTGAAAGGCAAAATCAAATATCCGGAGATCGCAAACGCACTCGCAAAAGTTTTGACAAAGTTCAAGAAAGTCGGAAACGTCGAACTTGAAGACGTTCTTGGCATAGACGAGCAAGCAAGAAAATACACTTATTCTGTGATAGGAGTGAAATAGTGTACCTTATTTCGGCAACCGCAGGCGAAGTTTTCACATATATCGGCTACGTTATCGCAGCCGTTCTTGCGCTTATGGTGATGATTGTCATTCACGAGTTGGGACATTACACCGCAGGCAAATTGCTCGGTTTCAAAATTGACGAATTTGCAATCGGTTTCGGGCCTGCAATCATCAAAAAACGCAACAAAAAGACGGGCGAATTATTCACGTTGCGCCCGTTTCCGATAGGCGGATTTTGCGCTTTTCACGGCGAGGACGCCGAAGGCGCAATGGTTGACGAAAACGGTAACCAGATCAAAGACGAAAACGGCAACATTGTCAAGGATCCCGATGCCTTCAACAATCAGAAACCTTGGAAACGCCTTATAGTGCTCTTTTCGGGCGCTTTTATGAACTTTTTGAGCGCAATCGTCATAATCACGATTTACTTTGCCGCTTACGGACAACTTCTCCCGAACGTCGTTGACGTTCACAATACCGCAACTTATCAAAACGTATTTCAACAAGGCGACGTAATTCTCAACATCAACGGCAAGCAAGTCAACATTATGCTTCAGGAAGATTTGGACAACGCCTTCAAAGATTTGTCCGACAACTCGTATTTTTGGGTTCTTCGCGGAGGCAAGAGAGTCAAAATCACTGCTGACAAATTCTATTATCAGCCCTTTGACGAGGACGATTTCATCGTCACAATAAACGGAGAAAAACTCGAAACGCCCATAAAAGCGAGCGCACTCGGAGAATACGTCGAGCAAAACGAGATAGATTCAACGCAAAAAATCACGCTCGTCGTCGTAAAATACGGCGAGGACGGCAAAATCGTAGAGTCAAGTTCGATGAGTGTACAAAAAGGCGTAATCGCAAGCGATATCGACGGTTTTTACAGTTACGGTTTCGGAATCACACGCAGTCTTACGCACGCAAAACTTCCGTTTTTCCTTGCGTTCGGCAGGGCGTGGGGCTTCAGTTTCTTTATCGTATTCAAGATTCTTGCTTCGCTCGGCGCGCTTATCACCGGCAAATCGGGCATTGAAAACGCAGGCGGCACGATCACCACGATCAAGATGATGGCGCAAGTATCGTCGCTTGGCTTTGACAGTTTCCTTTATGTCGTTGCGATAATCTCGGCAAACCTTGCGGTTATGAATCTGTTGCCGTTCCCGGCGCTTGACGGAAGCAGAATGTTGTTCACGCTCATAGAAATGATTTTCAGAAAACCCGTTCCGAGAAAAATCGAGGGTATTATTCACACGGTCGGACTCGTTCTATTGATCGTGCTTGCTGTGTTCCTCGATATATTCCACCTCGTGAAAGGATAGAACGAAAATATATTAGTAGAGTAAAAACAGACAATCTAATCGGCTTAAATGTCGTTTTGAGATATGGATAAAACTATGATAGAGAGAAGAAAAACAAGACAGGTATTCGTCGGCGACGTTGCAATCGGCGGCGATGCTCCCATAAGCGTTCAATCGATGCTCAACACCAAAACGACGGACGTCGAAGGCTCGCTTGCGCAGATAAACGCGCTCAAAGCAGTGGGCTGCGACCTTATACGCCTTGCCGTTCCCGACGAAGCGTCTGCGCTTGCCTTCGGCGAAATCGCAAAGAGATGCGGATTGCCGCTCATTGCCGACATACATTACAATTATAAACTCGCTCATATGGCGCTCGACGCAGGAGCGAAGAAGATTCGTATGAATCCGGGCAATATGCGTGATTTTTCGCAAATCAAACCGCTTGCCGAAAGAATGGCTGATATGGGCGTACCCGTCCGTGTCGGCGTAAACGGCGGCTCGCTCGATCCCAAGTTCAAAGGGATGGACGAAGCAAAAGCGCTTTGCGAGAGTGCGCTCGAGTGCGCAAACGCATTTGAGAGCGCAGGATTAAAGGATATCGTCATTGCAATCAAGGCTTCCGACACGATGCTCAACGTCAACGCAAACAGAATGCTTGCAAAAGCGTGCGATTACCCTTTGCATATCGGCGTAACCGAAGCAGGAACGCTCCGCACGGGGCTTGTGAAATCGGCAATCGGCATCGGAACGTTGCTTAGCGAGGGAATAGGCGACACAATAAGAGTTTCGCTTTCAACGAACGTATGCGAAGAAGTGCTTGCAGGCAAAAAGATTCTTCAAACGCTCGGACTTCGAAAAAATGCGGTTGATGTGGTTGCTTGTCCGACTTGTGCGCGAACCGAAATCGACGTAGAAGGACTTGCCAACAAAGTCGAGATGATGACGGCAGGCATTGACAAACCCGTCAAAATATCCATTCTTGGTTGTCCGCTCAACGGGATAGGTGAGGGCGAACACAGCGATATCGGCATCGCGGGAGGAAAAGAGAAGAGCGTTATCTTGCTCCACGGCAAGATTTACAAAACCGTGCCGAGTGTCAGTCTTATGGAAGAATTTGACAAAATACTGCAAGAAGTATTGTCAAAATAAAGCAAAATTAGAATACTTTCGACAAAAATCGCGAGGTTTGATATGTCAACGAAGTTTTTTGAGGAGTTTACGATAAGGAGCAAAGGCGAGTTTCCGATGCTCAAACTCAACAGTGCGACTTACTACAAGGACAAAAGAGAGTTGGTCGTCAAATTTATCATTTCCGCATTCGAGGTGCGTTCTTTCGACGAAGAAAGCAAGAAAAAGGTTCTCGATATAATTCGCCAAATGTTTTCGGGCGTCGACGTAAGCGTGCAATACATAAGAACGTACGCCGACAACAACGTGGTCAAAAATAAAGTTCTTGAGTTTTTCAATAGAAACAACCAGATGATTTTCAGATGTATCAACGACGATACGCTCAAAATCGAAGTCGGCGACAACGATATCGACGTAAAATTCGTTCTGGATACGCCAACTTACAAACTTTTGACAGCGGGCGACTTGCTTGACAGACTCAACGAGTACCTTGATTGCTCTTTCAATCAAAATATCGACATCATCGTCGAAGAAGGCTTGTTTTCCGACAAAAAAGAGGAGGATTTGGATTTTCATATCGACACTACGCTGCATACGGACACATCTTTGCGCCTCGTAAGTGCAAGAGTCGGCGAGAAAGTGTATACAAGAGGCAAAATCGACGGCATATCGCAGATGCCAAACTACATAATCGACGTAAAAGGCGCTTGTGACAATATCGTTTTGTGCGGAAAAATCTCTCAAATCGAGAAAAAATCCTACAAAAACAAGAGATATAATCCCGACGATCCCAAGAGCGGACCGGAAACTTTGCCTTTTGTAAAATTCGTGCTTGACGACACGACGGGAAGAATTGAGGGCGTAAGTTTCGTCGGCAAAGATGAGGACGCAGACAAAATCGTTGCCCTAAAAGAGCAAACGCAAGTGATTTGCATGGGCAAAGTCACCTGGTCGCAGTTTTCGGGAGCGTGGTCTTTTCAAGTCAACGCAATGTTCGAGGCAGACATAGATTTTTCAAGCATTCATCTCACGTCGATCAAACCCGTGCCCGAAAAATATGTCGCTATTACGCCGCAAAAGTACGTCGATATGAGTGAAAAGACATTGTTAGATGCCGAAAAACCCGCGCCGGTTATAAGTGATTTCTTCAAGGATAAAACATTCGTTATCTTCGATCTCGAAACCACCGACCTCAAGACCGAAATCGCGGAGATAATCGAACTTGCCGCTCTGAAAGTCGTAAACGGCGTTCCGACGGAAACGTTCCAAACCCTTGTCAAACCGCTTGCGGCTATATCCGAAGAAATCACGGCTATAACGCACATTTCCAACGCAATGGTGCTTGACGCGCCGAGTATCGAAAGCGTAATGCCCGACTTTTTCAAGTTTGCGCACGGCTCTATTCTTTGCGGTCACAACATAGCAGGTTACGATTATCCTATCGTTGCCCGAATCAGCGAAAAGATGGGCTACAACTTCGACAACGAACTTTGCGACACCTTGCTTTTGGCAAGAAGGTATCTCACCGAACTTCCGAATTGCAAACTCGAAACCATATCCAAAGCCTACGGCATCTCTCACGAAAACGCGCACAGAGCGATGAGCGACGTTTACGCCACCTTCGGCGCATTGCAAGAGATAGCAAAGAGAATGTAACCGTTTCGTTTTAATCCAATCGCAACGTTTTCGTTTGCAATCCGATTGAAGCGCCACTCGTTTTCGGTTGCAGCGATATTCGCACCGTATTGAGAAAACACCGCTGAATCGCGGACGGCAACGGTATCGTATTTTATTCGCGTTGATTATTGATTTTTCGGAAAAATATATAAATATATTTTGCATTATCGGCGAAAAACGCTTGCAAGGATAGTTTTTATATGTTAATATTTAGATACTATAGTAAAACCTTACTAGAGTGAGCGGTGGCTCACTCTTTGTTTTAAAAGGGGCGATTCGACAAAAATCGGCTCGAAGAGGTGAATATGGCATGCGAAATCTCGGTTGAACTCCGTGAAAAGGTGAAAAATCTTGCGCTCGAAGCGGTGCAAGAGGCAGATGAAAACGTCGAACTGGTGGACGTTGTTTTTTACAAACAGTACGGCAAGCCCGTCGTCGAAGCGCTTTTGTGGAAGAAAGACGGCATCGATCTCAACGATTGCGAGAAGGTACACAACGTATTATCCGCCAAACTCGACGCAATCGAGGACGAATTCGACGAAGACTATGTTCTCAACGTATCCTCGCAAGGTCTGGACAGGAAAATCGTCACCGCCGACGATTTCAGACGCGCGCTCGACACCGAAATCGAGATTTTCGACACGAACAAGAAAAAATCGCACGGAACGCTCGTAGCGTTTGACGCCGAGAGTATAACGATAAAAACCGACGGAAAAAATCCGAAGGAAACAAAAATACAACGAAATTTATTGACCAAAGTACAACCGTACGTCAGGTTTTAGGAGGACAAAACAATGATAAACAAAGAGTTCTTTCAAGCATTAGACGATCTTGAAAAGGAACAACGCATTCCCAAAGAGTCGATGATCGAATCCATCGAAGCGGGACTCGTTTCTGCGTACAAGAAGGAATACGGCTTTGCAAGTCAGATTTCCGTTCGTTTGAACGAAGAAAAGATGACCTACAAAGTTTACGCACACAAACTCGTCGTCGAGGAAGTCGAAGACGAAGAGTCTCAAATTTCTCTTGAAGACGCGCAAGACATCGACAAAAAGTACAAAGTCGGCGACGTAGTCATTGAAGACATCACGCCGAAGGACTTTTCTCGTATTGCGGCGCAAACGGCAAAGCAAGTCATTTTGCAACGCATCAACGATTATAAGAAAGAACTCGTTCTCAACGAAATGAGCGAGCGCACGGGTGAAATCCTCAGCGCAATCGTAAGAAGAAAGGAAGGAAACACCGTTTACGTTGAAATCACCGGCACTCAAATGGAAGGCGTGATGATGCAACAAGACCAAGTTCCCACCGAAACGTACAACGTCAACGACGTGATCAAAGTTTACGTCAAGAAGATTCGCGACGGTTTGCACGGAGCTCAAGTCGTGGTATCGAGAAGTTCGGCAGGCTTCGTCCGCAGACTTTTTGAACTTGAAGTTCCCGAAATCAAAGCAGGGCTCGTCAAAATCAACAGCATCGTCCGCGAAGCAGGCTTCCGCACCAAACTTTCCGTTTCGAGCGAAGACCCCAACGTCGACGCGGTCGGAAGTTGCATCGGCAACAAGGGCGTGAGAGTTAACGCGGTCGTAGCGGAACTCGGCGGCGAAAAGATTGACGTTATCGAGTATTGCGACGATCCCATCGAATATATTGCTCGCGCGCTTTCGCCTGCGCAAGTGCTTATGGTTTCCATCAACGAGGAAGAGAAGAACGCAAAAGTCATCGTTCCCGACGAGAAACTCTCGCTTGCAATCGGCAGAAGCGGTCAAAACGCACGTCTTGCGGCAAAACTTACGGGTTGGAAGATAGACGTCAAGCCCTATTCCACGCTCAAAGTCGACGAGCAAGAAGTGCAAGGTGAATAAAATGTCCCATCCCAAGAACACCAGAAAATGCATCGTCTGCAAGGAGCACTACGACAAATCCGAAATGCTCAGATTCGTCAGAAACGCAGACGGAAAAGTCGCGCTTGACCGCACTCAAAAAGCGGACGGTAGAGGCGTATGGGTTCACGGGAGCGAAGATTGCACAAGCAAACTTATCAAGAAAAAGATGCTCAACGTCGCGTTCAAAAGCAACGTCGGCGACGAGATATACGGAGAGATAAATGAGTAAAATCGGTGCTTACGTCGGGTTAGCGCAACGCTCCGGCTCGGTGCTATACGGCGAAGATATAATTTGCGAGAAGATTCATCTTGCAAAAGTGGTGCTCGTGTCGTCTTCGGCAAGCGATAAGTACAAAGAAAGGATATTGAGAAAGATTGGCGATTGTCCCGCATTTATCGTGGACGGTCTATGCGAAGTGTTGCACAGAGAAGGCGTCAACGCTATCGCGATAACGAACGACAGTCTGGCAAAAGCCGTTGTCGGAGTATTGAGGTGAATATGCCCGAAATCAAAAAAGAAGCAAACGTGGATTCCGTAAAAATGCTCGGCGAGTACAAGGCGACCAAATTGGTCGAACTTTCCGAGAATATCTCTCGTCAGAAATCGAGAGCCGCCGTTATAATGGCGTCAATCAAGGCAAAACGCGACGAACTTGCACAAAAAGCCGCTGAAATCGAAAAGGCGAAAGAGGAAGCAAGAGCGAGCGAAAAAGCCATTTTCGACGAAAAAGAGAAAGAAATTGAAAAGGAAATCCAAAATAAATCAGAAGAAAAGCCCGTTGCGGAAGTAGCGAAGAACGCGGAAGCGAAGATTCAAGAAGAAAAACCGACTCCCGTCGTCAACGAAGAGAAGAAGCCGCAACCTGCTCCCGCTCCTCAAAAAGAAGAGAAGAAGGAAGAGAAAAAGGCAGAGCCCGTCGCTCCCAAAGCGGAGGAGAAAAAACAAGACGAGCCCAAGAAGCCGCACGTTGCGGTCGTGCCCAAAACTCCTTTTGAACTTGCGCAGGAGAATCCCGAGATTCTTCCCAACGGCGAGGTTCGCAGAATTTACGTTCCGCCGACGCCGAAGCCGAAGGTACAAACCCGTGTTTTCGGACAGGGCGGTTATCAGCAACCCAGAGGTCCGAAGCCGCAACAGAATCAAGGCGGATATCAAGGTCAAAGACCGCAAGGCCAAGGCCAAGGTCAAAACGGTATAAGACGTCCGTCGTCGTCTGCAAGCGTAGCCAACGCCGCACAGCAATTTCCTCCTAAACCTGCTGCGCAAAAGGGCAAAGGCGGCAAGCAGAATTCCAATTCCGGTTCCAGCAAATTCGACGATAAATCGACGATGAACAAGCGCGCTTTGATGAAGAGAGGCTATCTCGTCGACGACAGAATTTCTTACGACGAGGACGGCGAAGCCATCGTGCGCAACTACAAAGTCAACAAAAACAGAGGCGGAGGCAACAGCGCAACGGTCATCATCGAAAACGCAGTCATCACCACCGACCCAGTTTCAATCAAGACTTTGAGCGAAAAGATCGGCAAATCCGCGGCGGAAATCGTCAAAACGCTTTTCGTACTCGGCATAATGAAGACCATCAACGACAGCATCGATTTTGCCACTGCGGAACTCGTTGCGGACGAATTCGGCATCAAACTCGAATACAAACCCGACGTCACGCTCGAAGATACGCTCACCGCGCAACTTGAAGTAGACGACGTCGAAGAACTTGAAAATCTCGTTCCGCGTCCTCCTATCGTCACCATTATGGGACACGTCGACCACGGCAAAACGTCGCTTCTCGACTATATCAGAAAGTCCAACGTTACGGGCGGCGAAGCAGGCGGAATCACGCAACATATCGGCGCGTACACCGTATCGTTAAATGGCAATCCAATCACGTTCCTCGATACGCCGGGACACGAGGCGTTCACGTCTATGCGTGCTCGCGGCGCACAAGTCACCGACATTGCGATTTTGGTCGTAGCGGCAGACGACGGCGTTATGCCTCAGACTCTTGAGGCAATCAGCCACGCAAAGCAAGCAAACGTACCCATCATAGTTGCTTTGAACAAGATGGACAGAGCGGGCGCAAATCCCGACAGAGTGCTCTCGCAACTTGCAGAAAACGGCGTAACGCCCGAAGAATGGGGCGGCGACACACCCGTCGTTCGCGTATCTGCAAAAACGGGTATGGGCGTTGAAGATTTGCTCGAACAAATCCTTGTTCGTGCCGAAGTCGAAGAATTGCGCGCAAATCCCGACAGAAACGCAAGAGGTACGATTATCGAGGCAAAACTCGACAAAGGACTCGGCAAAATCGCAACGATCCTCGTGCAGACGGGTACGTTGCACGTCGGAGATAACGTCGTTGCAGGCACTTGCACGGGCAAAATTCGCGCAATGATCGACGACAAGGGCAGAAAAGTCAAGAAAGCAGGACCTTCCATGCCGGTATCGGTCACGGGTTGGGACGACGTTCCCGAAGCAGGCGACAGAATCGACGTCGTTGCAGACGAGAAGTTCGCAAGAGAACTCGCAGAGGAAAGAAAACTCAAACTTGCCGCAAGTCAGACGGAATCCACATCCGTTTCGCTCAACGATTTGTTTGACAAGATCTCCAAAGGCGAACTCAAATCGGTCAAACTCATCATCAAAGCGGACGTACAAGGCTCGGTCGAAGCGGTCAAACAATCTCTTGCCAAACTCGGCAACGAAGAAGTCAATATCGATATCATTCACGCCGCAGTCGGCGGAATCAAAGAAAGCGACGTCTTGCTTGCGGAAACTTCAGGTGCAATCATCATCGGATTCAACGTGCGCCCCGACAGCAACGCAAAGCAACTCGCGGCTCAAAAGAAAATCGATATCAGATTCTACAATATCATCTACAACGCCATCGAAGACATCGAAAAAGCAGTCAAGGGTATGCTCGATCCCAAGTTCAGAGAAGTCGTGCTCGGTTCTGCCGAAGTTCGTGAACTCTTCAAGATCAGCGGAGTGGGCACGATTGCAGGTTGCCACGTCATCGACGGCAAAGTCGTCAGAGGAGCGCAAGCAAGACTTATCCGCAACGGCAAAGTCGAATACACGGGCGAAATCGCGTCCTTGCGCCACGGCAAAGACGACGTCAAGGAAATGGCGAAGAACTTCGATTGCGGCATAATGTTGTCCAACTTCCAAGACGTCAAAGTTGACGACGTCATCGAAGCCTTCACTATGGAGAGAACGGATGAAAATTAAAATGGAGCGAGTCAATTCCGAACTCGCCAGACAAATCACCAAAATCATTGCCGAAGACGTGAAAGATCCGCGTCTTCACAATGCTATAATCGGCGTGACCAAACTATACACCACGCCCGACCTTAAATACGCAAAAGTGTATTTGTCGATATACGCAAACAGCGACGAGGAGAGGCAAGAGGCGTATTACACCGTTTGCCGCTCCAAGACGTTTATCCGCAACATGCTCAAAGACAGCGTGCAGATCAGGCTTTTGCCCGAACTGAATTTCCTCATTGACGACAGCGTCGATTACAGCATAAAAATCGACGAAATACTCAACAAAATCAAGAAACAGGACGAGCAAAGGGCGATTGCAAACACCGACGAGGAACAATGAACGATATTCTTCAAGAAATCTCAAAAAGAATAAATCGCTCGGACGATATTGCGCTTTATTGTCACACGAAACCCGATTGCGACGCTTTGGGCAGTATGCTCGCGCTTTACGTCGCGCTTAAAAACAAGGGGAAAAACGTTTCGGCTTATTGCGATTCGCCCGTTCCCGACAAATACAAAACTCTGTTCAAAAGCGAAGATATCGCTTTTCCTCAAAAGAGAGTCGACGACCTCGCAATCAGCATTGACGCGGGTTCTATCGACAGGCTCGGTCAGTGTATGAA
>JBNMJA010000039.1:0-11180 GCA_050873585.1 Bacillota bacterium
GGCGTTCCCAACAGCGGAAAATCCACGATCATCAATTCTATGGTCAAAAAGGCGAAGGCGGTGACGGGCGACAGACCCGGCGTGACGCGCGGCAAGCAATGGATTTCCATCGATAACGTGGACTTTTTGGATACACCCGGTACGCTGTGGGGAAAGTTTGACGATCAGAAAGTTGCGCATCATCTTGCGTATATCGGATCTATAAGAGAAGATATTCTCGACGTAAGCGAATTGTGCTTTGACTTTATAGACGAGATGAAAACGTTATATCCCGACGCCTTGAAAACTCGCTATAATCTTGAGGAATTGAGCGACGAAACTATTGAGGTTTTCGAGAATATAGCAATCGCAAGAGGTTTCAAACTTAAAGGCAATCAACCCGATTACGAACGTACGGCAAAGATGATTATCGACGAGTTCCGCAAAGGAAAACTCGGCAAAATTATGCTCGAAAAGCCGATAAAACGCTAATCGAATTATTGCCGAACAGTATGCAATATCACTGTGCGTGACCCAAAACATACTTGAAAAGACAGTATCACTGCTTTTAGTTGCAATATCACTTTACGCTTATGATAAAACCCGAAGAATTAATGATGTATGAGAATCAACTCCGCGAAAAAGGTTATCGCTATATTTGCGGTGTGGACGAAGTCGGTAGAGGACCTCTTGCAGGACCTGTCACTTGCAGTGCTGTGATTATGGATCTCGACGATTTGATCGTCGGCGTTAACGACAGCAAAAAAGTGAGCAAGGGGAAGCGCGAAAAACTTTTCGACGTAATTTTGTCCAAAGCGGTTGCCGTTTCTACCGTTTCGTATCCGCCCGAAAAAATTGACGAGATGAATATCCTCAACGCAACCAAGGCGTGTATGGCGGAAGCGATTACGTCGCTTGAGGTTAAGCCCGATATAGTCATCGTTGACGCACTTCAACTAGATATTCCTTACAAAACTTTCGGAATCATTCACGGCGATGCGCTTTCGTATTCGATTGCTTCCGCTTCAATCGTCGCAAAGGTTACGAGGGACAGATATATGGAAGAGATGGCAAAAGTCTATCCGCAGTACGACTTCGAGCATAATATGGGATACGGCACGGCAAAGCATATTGCCGCGCTCAAAGAGTTCGGACCGACCGAAATTCATCGCAGGTCGTTTATAGGAAACTTTGTGAAATGAACACGAGATTTGCAGGGGATATAGGCGAGAAAATCGCCGTCGATTGCCTTGAAAAAGAGGGCTACGAAATCATTGAGAGAAACGCAAAATACTGCGATTGCGAAGTGGATGTGATTTGTCGTTGTTATACCGACGAAAACGGCAATCTAATCAGACAAAAAGCAGAAAATCGCTTTGTGAAATTCGTGCATAAACTGCTCAAAATTCAGCCCCTTCAAAAGGGCGAAACGACTATAGTTTTCGTTGAAGTTAAGACGAGATACGGAGATGAGTTCGGAACGCCCGAAGAAGCGGTTACGCCATACAAAGTCGGCAGATACGTTACGGCGGCAGAGTCCTATCTGTATCAACACAAACTCAGCGGCGCAAACGTCAGATTCGATATCGTCGCAATAGACGAGGAAGGCATACGCCATATCGAAAACGCCTTTTACGCCGACGAGGCAAGGTATCCTCGAAAATAGACCGAGAAACGTAAAATTTTCAATAAAACTCGGCGAAAAGCAAAAAATTTGATTAAATCTCGGATTTTATTGTTTATTTGCTTGTTTAATAAATTTATTTATGATAATATAACACGCGTGACTCGGGTGTTCCGCCGAACAAGAGACGCTTGTCGTGAACATCGCGCAAATACAGGAGGTCAAAAATGAACATTATCGACACCATCGAAAAAGAAGGTATGAAGCAGAATTTGCCTGCTATCGCAATCGGCGACACCGTCAAGGTCAACGTCAAAGTCGTTGAAGGTACGAGAGAACGTATCCAAACCTACGAAGGCATCGTCATCGCAAGAAAGAACGGCGGTATCCGTGAAACGATCGTCGTGCGTCGTATCGCATGCGGCGTCGGCGTTGAAAGAACGTTCCCGCTCCATTCTCCAAAGATCGACAGCATCCAAGTCGTTCGCCACGGCAAAGTCAGACGTGCAAAACTCTATTACTTGAAAGAAAGAACCGGTACAGCGGCAAAACTCAAAGAAGTTTAATCGCATATCCCGTTTTTTAGAGGAACACAATGAAAAAAAGATCTATTTTCATAGGTGCATTAGTGCTGGTATTCGTACTGGCACTTTTCGCATTTACGGCGTGCAACAACGCAGAGTCTCAAGAGGGTGTGAATCTCGTCACCAACGGCGATTTTTCAAACTTTACCTCTCAGAACAAATTCGAGGGCTGGACGACGTCCTCTTCGAGCGTAACTTTTGCAAGAGTTCAACGTTCGGATTCCGAAAGCACGGACAACGTTCTCAAAATCGAGAACAAATCCGCAGGTTACAGTTATCTCAAGCAAACGATCAAGGTTGAAGTCAACAAAATTTATAAGGTTTCCGTCGATATCAAAATCGACGCCGACCTCTCGACCAAACCCGGCGCATATATCGCTTTCCTTGAAAACGTCGATCACAAATTCGTCACGCACGAAAAGAAATTGAACGGATTCGTCACCAGCACTTTCTACGTCAAGCCCAAAAACACCGACTATCTCACAATTGCTCTTTGCCTCGGCTCCGAAACCAGCAAATGCAAGGGTACAGTATACTTTGACAACGTTGAAGTGTCGAGAGTAGAGTCTGCTCCTTCGGGCGTCGAAGTGCGCGATTTCAGAAAGGCCAAGACCGTCAACACCAACGTGGACGTCAACGGCATCTGCTTTACGGTGCTTATGAGTGCGTTCGGCGTTGCTCTGCTTTGCTCTGCATACGTTCTCATCAGACGTTTGTATGCAAGAAGAGACGCTTTCGTAGACTTTGGCAAAACGACGGTTTACGACAAGAAGTCAACGACTCTTACCACCAAGTGGTATCAATCAAACGCGTTTATTCTCAGTATGATTTTGCTCGGCGCAGCCGCGCTTCGTCTTGTGATTTTGCTCACGATGTACGGCATGGGCAGTGAAATGGGCAATGTGCTTACGATTGCAAGAAAGTATCTCGGAGTAAACAACGGAGTATTCAACTTCGCAGAAAAGATGGCTGCCGCAAACACGACTGTCACTTACTCGCCCGGTGTGATTTACGTTCTTGCAGTTCTCGGCTTCGTAGGTCAGGGTTTGAACGACGCTTCGCTTTCAATTTTGCTCCGTCTTATCAACGTTATCGCCGATTTGGCAGTCGTTGCAATGATCTATTTCTACGGCAAAAAGCAAGTCGGAAACAAACTTGCTACGATTTATGCAACCGTATACGCAATGCTTCCGTTCGCACTCTTGATGAGCGGTCACGCAGGCACTTTCGAAAGCCTTTTGATTGCCCTGGTCGTCGGCGCGCTGATCCTCACCGTAAACAAAAAGTATATCTCGACGTACTTCGTTATGACGCTTGCCGCAGTGCTCGATCTTAGAGCGTTGGCAATCGCGCCCATTATCGTTGCGTACTTCGTGTATATGTATATCAAAGACAACGACGACAAGAAGAAATTTACGTCCAACAGAGCGAAGATCGTGTTCGGTTTGCCCGCTTGCTTCGTGCTTGCATACGCGCTTACCATTCCTTGTGCGATTCATCAAATCGCGTCAGGAGACGCTTTCTACGGATTCAAGATGATGATGGGACAAATGACCAACGTCAACTACTTTGTCAAGAACGCGTTCAACCTCTACGGTATGGTCGCAATGAACGGCAAATCATCGCAAAAGAGCGTCAATATCCTCAACCTCATCTTCCTTTTGGTTTTGGAAGCGTACGTTATTTCGCTGTACTTCAAGAACCGCAACAAACAAGAGTTGTTGTTGCTTGCGTCGTTCACGTTTGCGGTTATCGCAGTGTTCACGATCAAAGTGACTTACACTTATTTGTTCCTTGCAATCGCACTCGCATTCATCTTCACAATGGTCAGCGGCGACAAGAGAATGTACTTCGTTATGAGCGGAATGTCCTTGCTCGGATTCCTCAATTACGCGCAACTTATGAATCAAAGCGGTTTCGTCAAAAGCGGTGTGATTTCAAACGCAATCACCAACTTTGAAACTACGGGCGCATTCTATATCACGTTCTGCGTAATCACCGTTCTTCTTATCGGCTACTACGCCTACGTAAGTTATTCGATAACCAACAACTCAAAGATCGTCGATATTAAGGCTATGCCCGAATCCGTCGGGAAAACACTTTCCGGCTTCTTCAAAGGCATCGGCGCGAAACTCAAAAAAGAAGACGTTGAATAAGCGATTTGATATGAAGTATTAACAATCGGAAACGGCACTCTCGACGAGTGCCGTTTTTCATAGTCTTTTGCTACCATAAAACCGCTTTACAACGCAATATTGGCTATGTATAATGGATGTATGGATAACACGAGATACTATTTTGATTCAGACAATGAGTGCGTATTGGCTTACGATAGATCCACGGATTTTTTTACACAATACGATAATCGTCAGAAACGATGGACGATGAGCAATATATCTTTCACGCAATTTAAGCACGATTACAATTACAAATTGATTGACGAGGAAGAAGCACGAGCGTTGACAGACGTCAATTTGCCTGATCGTTTGTATGCCGAATATGTTGCGATAATCAACGATAACAGAATTGCAAATAAATAACTTTGGCACTATTTGTTTTGGTAAAGAATATATAAAAAGCACCGCTGAATGCGGTGCTTTTTACTTGTAACCGATAAAACGGAATTAATACTTGAATTGCTCGGTGAAGTAATCCACAAGACTGTCGATGGGGAGGCGAACCTGAGCCATCGTGTCACGCTCACGAACGGTTACGCAACCGTCTTCGAGAGTGTCGAAGTCAACCGTGACGCAGTAGGGCGTGCCGATTTCGTCCTGACGGCGATATCTCTTGCCGATTGAAGCGGAGGTGTCGAAGTCGCACGAAAAGTGCTTGGAAAGTTCGATATAAAGCTCTTCGGCTTTCTCGTTAAGTTGTTTTTGCAAAGGAAGGACTGCAACTTTGATAGGTGCGAGCGCATGGTGCAAGTGAAGCACGACTCTCGTATCGTTTTCGCCGACTTGTTCTTCGTCGTATGCGTCGCAGAGGAATGCGAGGAAAACGCGGTCTGCGCCGAGCGACGGCTCAACTACGTAAGGAACGTATTTTTCGTTGGTGATGGGATCGATATAACTCAAATCCTTGCCCGAAGTCTTCATATGTTGATTGAGGTCGTAGTCCGTACGATCCGCAACGCCCCAAAGTTCGCCCCAGCCGAACGGGAATTTATATTCGAAGTCGGTGGTCGCTTTTGAATAGAAGCAGAGTTCCTCTTTATCATGATCGCGGAGTTTGAGATTTTCGTCTCTCATACCGAGGTCGAGAAGCCATTGATGGCAGAAATTCTTCCAATACGAGAACCATTCAAGGTCGGTGCCGGGTTTGCAGAAAAATTCAAGTTCCATTTGCTCGAACTCGCGGATACGGAAAATGAAGTTGCCGGGAGTGATTTCGTTGCGGAAACTCTTGCCGATTTGTCCGATTCCGAAAGGAATCTTTTTGCGAGTGGTACGTTGAACGTTTTTGAAGTTAACGAATATACCTTGTGCGGTTTCGGGGCGGAGATACACGGTGGAAGTGGTGTCTTCCGTGACGCCGATAAACGTTTTGAACATAAGGTTGAATTTTCTTACGCCGGTGAAGTTTGAATTGCCGCATACGGGGCAGGGGATCTTGTGCTCAATGATGTATTGCTCCATCTGCTCGTTGCTCCAGCCCGCAATATTTTCTTCGATGCCGTGTTTTGCATTGTAGTCTTCGATGAGGTCGTCCGCACGATGACGTGATTTGCAGGATTTGCAATCCATCAAAGGATCGGAAAAACCGCCGATATGACCGCTCGCTTGCCACGTGGTCGGGTTCATAATGATTGCGCTGTCAAGACCTACGTTGTAGGGGTTTTCCACGACGAATTTTTTCCACCAGGCTTGTTTGATATTGTTCTTGAGTTGAACGCCGAGAGGGCCGTAGTCCCACGAGTTTGCAAGTCCGCCGTAGATTTCGCTGCCCGGGTAGACGAAGCCGCGATTTTTTGCGAGGGCAACGAGTTTGTCCATTGTAAGTTGTGCCATAATGATAACTCCTTTCGCACTCATCCGGATGATGAGCCGATAATTATTGTGTATAAATAATAATGTATACGAACGAAAATGTCAATTTTCCGATAAACAATTGCCTATTTATTGTGCGATTTACTGCGAAACAAAACGCGCCGCCTTAAGGTGACGCGCTTGTTTCGATGGCAAAATAAACTGCTTTTGGCAATCCGAGCGACCGTTTACAATCGTTTTCAATCGCCGTCTGGTCGCATTTTATTTGCAGCAGCCACAGCCGTTGCCTCCGCCGCAAATGCAGGAGAGGATGAGGATGAGCCACACGATGTCGCAACTGCCAAGTCCGCCCATATTGCCGCCGCAACCGCAGTTGTTGAGGAGCATCAAGAGCAAAATGATATCACAGCAATTGCAGCCGCATCCGTTTGCACCGTTTGTAAAGAATCCGTTCATTTTATGTACCTCCTTATATATTAGGATTTCTCCTACATTACCTTACGCAACCTTCAAAATTTGTGTGACAGAGGCATTGAAAGAAGGACGACAAAATATAATTTTGTGTGGATCAATTAAAGCGAATGATAGGTTTGGTGGTCGGGTTGATGCTCGCCCTGGCGGCGTCGGGGTTGTGCTCGCTGTGCTTCAATCTCGACATGAGATGGTGGATTGCTCTCAACAAGCCTGATTTCGTATTGTCAAACGGGTGGTTTTCGGTTTTTGTCGGATTGAGTTACGTATCGTCCGTGCTTGCGATTTCACGTCTTGTGGAGTTTAAACATATTTTTCCGTCGATGCTGTATTTTCTGCTTCTCGGCGTGTTCTGTATATTGTTCGTATACGCTTTTTTTACGTTGAAAAACCTCGTTTTCGCGCTCGTTTCGATGACGATCGTCCTCGGTCTATCGTATATGCTGTTTATTCGGTTTTTGACGAAAGAAGTGCGGATTGCTATCGAATTTTTCCCGACGTTTTTGTTTAACGTCTACGGCTTCACGTGCGTACTTTGCATATTTATGAGCAACTAAAAGTTCTCGTCGTAAAGAAAAGAAGCGCACAATGTGCGCTCCTGTTACTTAGAATTGTTCTATAGGGAAAAATTCAGTTTGCGTTCACGACGTTTTTCAGGGCGTTGTAGGCAGCGAAATCCGTGCGAGAGATCGTGAGCGGCGTTACGCTGACGTAGCCGTCTACGGTTGCGTCGCTGTCAACGCTCAAATCGTGATTGTTTTGATGGATGCAATGACCTTCTTGTCGCCACGTGCCGTCGCCCAGGTCGATGAAGTCGTCGGTGAAGTACGCGCCGCCTTGACGGGTTAGCAAAATCGATTTGGCGTCTTTGGGAATATTTACGTTGTAAATATTGCCGTAGGCAAAGAGGTTGTGTTCGTGCACGAAGTCGTAAACTCTGTCAAGCCAGTTTGCCGCGTCGTCAAAAGACGCGACGTGAGTGGATAGAGCAAGAGCCTTCAAACCTCTCGTGCATGCTTCGAATATTGCGCCGTTGGTTGCAGAATACATTATGTCCTCGCCGAGGTTCAGCCCTTTGTTTATGCCAGAGATGACGAGATCGTAAGTTTCGTGAAGTCCGAGTGTCGCAAAGCGAACGCAATCGGCAGGGGAACTGTCAACGCTGAAAGCGCGTACGCCGTCCAAAAAATCAACGCTTTTAACTTCAAAAGGATTGTGTATATCAATGGAATGACTCTTTGCGCTTTGCTCGAATTTGGGTGCGGATACGGTGACGTCACCTAGTTTTCTTGCCCATTTCGCCACGAGCATCAAGCCTTCGGAGTTGATTCCGTCGTCGTTTGTGATGAGAATTTTCATAGCCAGCCCGTATTGTTCTCCTTGTAGTTTTTCACGATCTCGTTTGCGTCGGAAAGCATTTGCTTCATTTCTTTTTTGCTATGTACGGTTGCTCCGCAGGCTCTGTCGTGACCGCCGCCGCCGTAGTTTTCGGCGAGAGTGTTTATCGTGACGAATCTCGAACGCAAGCGCACTCTGACGCTTCCGTCCGCGTTCTCTATGAATGCGAGCCACACGATTGCGCCTTTTATGCTGTCGAGATACGACACGACGTTGCTTGCCTGCTCGTTGGTGAGTTTGAACTTGCGTTGCATTGCTTTGTCAACGTAAATGTACGCCACGCCGTCGGTTGTAACTTTCATCTTTTTGTAGACGTACGCCTCGAATTTGAATACGTTGAAGTCGTCTAGGTTGAGATTTGCGTATATCCATTCTGTATCGATGCCGAGGTCGAGCAGTGCCCCCGCTCTTCGCATGGTTTCGCCGTCAACCGAACTGAATTTGAAGCGGCCGCTGTCTGTCACCATACCTGTGAATATATAAGTTGCACCTTCTTTGTCGAGCGTGAGTTCGTCCTTAAACGTGAGCCAAAAGTCCGCAATCATTTCGCATAGAGAGGAGCGCTCTTCCTCAACCCAGCTCAAATCGCCGTACGGTTTTACGTCGATATGGTGGTCGATTTTGACGATCTCTTTTGCAAGTGCGAATTTCTTGTTTGAAATGCGATCTGTGGTTGCTGTGTCGCAGACAATGACGAGTGCGTCGGAGTATTTATCGTCCTCTATGGGAGCGTCCTCGCCGCCGAGGAAAGCAAGATACTGAGAACTGTCCTCGTTGATGACGTATACTTCCTTTTGAGGGAAGGACAGTTTGAGCATTCTCGCAAGTCCCTTGCTCGAGCCTATTGCGTCGCCGTCGGGGCGGAAATGCCTTGTGACGATTATCCTGTCGTATTGCTTGATTTTGTCAAGTATGCGTCGTTTTATTGCATAATTGTCGTTCATATTCTTTCTCCTTGTTCGACGAGTTGATCGAGCTCGTCAAGCACTTGCATTGCCTCTTGTCTGTCTTTGAGCGTTGCGCCGCTTGCTTTGAGATGACCGCCTCCGCCGTGCGCAACGGCTATTTGGTTGATATTCAGGTTTTTCGAGCGAATTTCGCACAATACGCCTTGCTCGCATTCGGTGAAGTTTACCCAAGCGTCCACGCCTTTGAGGTCGCCCATAGTGTTTACGAACCCTCTCGATACGCTTTGCGCTTCCATGCCGAGTTTTTCAACGCGCTCTTTATCCGAATACGAATAAGCGACGTTGTTTTTGCTGAACTTGATGGAAAGCACGAATTCCGCGCGTTTTTTCACGTTCTCGTATGTGTCGACGTAAAGGTTTGAATATATCTCGGCAGGGTTGAACCCTTTTGAGAGTAAAAAACTCGCCAAATCGAACGTGCGAGGCGACGTGCTGTCGTAATAAAATCTTCCGCTGTCCGTTACGATGCCCGTGAAAAGCGCTTTGGCGGCTTTTGAATCGACTTCAAGCCCCCATTCGCGCAAGAGGTAAGTGACCAGTCCGCAACAACTCTCAAAAGAAGTGTCGTCTATATCGATATCCGCTATGTCCTCGACGAAAATATGGTGGTCGATGCGGAGAGTTTGCTCTGCGAGCGTATAACGGTCGTCGGATATGAGCGACTTTGCAGAGGTGTCCAACACTATTGCAAGTGCGCCTTCGTAAACTTCGTCGCTAATCTCGTCCATAACACTGTCTTCCATAAACGAGAATCTGCCTGCCGAGTCGCCGACCGCATAGATTTTTTTGTCGGGGAAGTTGGTTTGCAAAACGTGCTTCAAGCCGAGTTGACTGCCCATAGCGTCGCCGTCGGGGTTCGAGTGACGATGAATGATTATCACGTCGTGATTTTTGATTGCGTCGAATGCTTTGCTTATCATAAATCTGTCCTGATATAAATTTGATATTAAATAATATCATAAGAAACCTTGTGTGTCAACGCGGTTTTTCAAACGATATTTAAGAAGTGGTCTTTTGTAATTTACGGTAATGGATTATAAAAGAAAACCACCGACGTTTGTCGGTGGCATAGGTTTTGAAAATATTGTTATTTGTTGGACGGAAGATTCTTTTCAAGGCAACGGAAGGGCATAAACTTGCGAGCAAGCGAGTCCATTTGCGCCGCGTCCATATGCTCGAAGATGACGTTGTTTGCATACTTGGTTGCGTCCTCGAGAGTTTCCTGTGACTTTATCGTCCACATAAGCACGGGCACTTTCTGGCTCCATTTTACGATCCACTTGTTTTCGGGAAGTTTTCTGTCAACCGCGCGCACGTCGTATGCTATGAAGTCAGGGCGAGTGATCTTGTTGATCCACAGTTTGCCCATAAAGTCGGTTGCCCACCATCTGTTGTGTTTCCCGTCGGGGGAGCACCACGTGCAGAGTTCGCCCACGGCGTAATCGGAGTGGCGTTTTGCATAAAGAACCGCGCCGAAGTCGAAGGATTGAAGCGCGATATTGCCCTTGTAACCGACTTCGTCGAGTACTTTTATGGTTTCTCTGACTATGCGGTGATCGAAGGGGTTGATGCCTTTTATCTCACACAAAATGCCGACTTTTCCGTCAACTAGCGTCAAAAACTCTTTGAAAGTAGGGATAGTGTACTCGCTGTTTGCAAGAGGATAGGATTTGAGTTCCTTGACGGTGCAGTCTTTTACGAGTTTATCAACGCCGCAAACTCTTTTGAGGTTATCGTCGTGGAAAACCACCACTTCGCCGTCTTTTGAAACGTGTACGTCGATTTCGATATTGAAATCGTGCGCTATAGCTTGCTCGTATGCAGGCATACTGTTTTCGGGATATTGTTCGTCGTGCAAACCGCGATGAGCGATAGGTCTGTCGAAAAGCCATTGAAAATTCATTCTGAACCCCCGTATTTATCATTTTATTTTGTTGATAAAATTTTATTATTCAATTATAATAAAGTCAATAGTTTTCAAAATTTATTCCGAATTTTTGCTCCACGGCAGGAATTTTCGGACGAAGAGGACAAATTGAGCAAGAAACACATACGCAATTTTTCCATAATCGCGCACATCGATCACGGCAAGAGCACGCTTGCCGACAGGCTCATCGAAAAGACGGGCACCGTTTCCGCTCGCGAAATGAGCGAGCAGTTGCTCGAC
>JBNMJA010000040.1:0-11063 GCA_050873585.1 Bacillota bacterium
CCGTGCACGAGTTTGAGGTGCGTGATTTTCCGTGCGTGGTAGCGATTGACAGTGACGGAAACAGTATATATGAATGAGTTATTTGCTATTTGTCGAATAAATCAAAAAAAATAAAACTTTCCCCCTTCCTCACGTGTTTCCCCTACCGCCGTTCCCCCTCTGCATAAATTTGAGGGAACCCACGGCGTCCGCTCCGCGTGGGGCAACACTCGGCACTCGCATAGATAGGGACATTTCACTCATTATGTCACCGTCCTTTGTGTGCCAGCTACGCACCCAAACGGCACAGTCGGACGGTACAAAACGTCAAGCTCGGCGCTCGCTACGGTCGCCGCCGTTGCGGCTCCAATTCCGTCTGCGAATTGACACATTCCGTTTATTAGCACCCCTTGCATGACAACCCTAATTAAAAGACCGCAATATAAAACCTCGATATTGAGATGAAGAACAAGAAAGAGGCATCCGAATGGCAACCCTAATTTACTATGCGTAAATGAGTTGACAGGCGGATGCCTCTGACAAAGTTATTCGCTAAATAGCGTCGTTTAGTGATGGCAGCAATCGCAGTGATCGTCATCACAACAATCACATCCGCCTTCCATCTTCTCGACTTCTGCCATAAATTCGTCGAAAACTCTTTGCAAGAGCGCTTCGTCTTCAATTGCCATAAACACGTCGTTGCCGTCTTCGTTTTCGGCAATTTCGTAAATGAGAACTTCGTCTTCTTCGATATCGTCGAGTTTCTCGACGGGTTTCATAACCACAAACCATCTGTTGTCAACGTCAAGAGTTGCGAGGTGATAGAAATCTTCGTCTCTGTCTGCGACTTCGTTGTACAAAGTGATGATATCGTCGTCTTCTGTCGTATTGTTTTGGTCGTCAAAAAAATCTGCCATAGTGTTTCTCCTTGCGATACAAAGCGTCGTCGTTTGCATCTGATATTTTGATAGTAACATATTTTGCGCAATTTGCAAGCAAAATATTAAATCCCGATAGTTTTTCAGCGGTGAGAATCAAGGTAAGATTGCAAAATTATGGTTGCGGCAACCTTGTCGATGACCTTTTTGCGCTTTTCTCTTCTGACGTCGGCGTCGATGAGCATACGCTCTGCCGAAACGGTGGTAAGTCGCTCGTCCTGATAGAGCACGGGCAATCCGCTCGCCTCTGCGAGCATATCTCCGAACTGCCTCGTCACGAGCGCTCTGTCCCCTTCCGTGCCGTCCATATTTTTGGGAAGTCCGAACACGAATGCATCGGCGTCCTCTCTTTTTGCGTAGTCGCAAAAATATGCGATATCCGCATCGATATTATCCTTTTTCCTGACGTAGGTTTCGCGCGGATTTGCGGTTATGCCGAGCAAATCGCTCACCGCAACGCCTATGCGTACGTCGCCCACGTCCAACGCTATCTTTCGTTTCATCATCTCATCAACCTCCGTGAGCCGATATCGTTTTTGCGTGCTTTCGGCTTAGGTTTGTTCTCGCCTATAAACTCGTACCAAGCAAGCCCTAATTGCTTGAGCAGGCACAGCCCTACGACGAGCACTATCGCGGAAAGCAGCGTGGCTACCGCCCAGAATATAACCTTTATCGTCACCGCACCCAGAGTTTCGGCAAAAGAGGCAAGGACGATGCCTAATACGAATAGCACGATTGCCGGGATTATCGAGGCAAACGCTGATATAATCTGATATGTGTTTTGCGAGGCGCTTTTGAGTTGCGACACCTGCTCCCAGTGCTGATTGCCTTTCTTCATATCGAAAAGTATGGACATACTGCATATGCCGACTATCATCATAAGCGTGTCTATACCGATAAACAGCGTGGATACGATATCGATTTTGTAGAGCAACAGCGCAATGAGCATGATAGGCACAAGAATAACGCTCGGCACGATTATGGAAAGCAATAGTTTTGCCTTTATGCTGTCGGCAGGCTTGATGGGCAACGTCTTGCTTGCAAAAAACGACTTGCCTTCCCTCGTGTACGCCATATTGGCAAGCATATTTGCGCCGGCAAGGAATATCATCGAATACATAACTACGAATCCGATGCCCATCATCTCCGACATAAGCGCCGTCATTTCCTCATCCGCTCCCGACTTGAAATCGGTGATGAAATACATAACGACGATGAAAAGAGGCGCCATAAGCAAGTTGGCAAACGAAGTCATCGCAAGCGAACTGTTGCGCATTATCGAGGTGAAATCCCTTCTCATAAGAGATACGACGACGTTGCTTTGCTTGAGCGTCGAACTTTTGGACTCTACGGATTGCGTGTTTTCGATTTTCTTTGCGTTGATACGCTTGTAAAACAGCGCCGAAAGTAACAGCATAAGCGCAATCATTCCGACGGTTATGGCGGCGGATATGCCGAAGTTTTTGCCCGCGTCGATGCCGAGGCAGAAATTTACGAGAACTTTGTCGGGATAAAGCACGTTGGCAAGCGTGGCAAGCGATGCAAGCGCGCCTTGAGATATAACCACTTCGCCCTCTTGTCCGAATCCGCGCGTGTTCATATAGTAGACGAGCACCATGTACGCCGCCATAAGCGCCATGTAGAACAAAATCACGAGTACGCTCTTGAGCGTTGGCTTGCCTTTGAAGTATGAACCTATCCAGACAACAGGCATTGAAAGCACCGCAACGATGAACAACGGAAGTATCGGAGCAACAAGCAAAATGACGATTAGAAGCGGATAGAATCCGTAAAACATAACGCCGCTTGCTACGTTGAACGCTATTGCGCCGACTAGTACGGTGGGCAGAATTATCGTTGTCGAAAGTTCGAACGCATTGACGTAGGTCATTGCGAATTTGGCGAAGAATATCGACGTGGAACGAAGCGGCAACGAGTTGAGAAACGGCGTGTCGTTAGAGCCGTACAACGTCGATACGATGGAAAACATCGACAAAAACAGAACCATAAGTTGCGTCGCGCCTACGATTGCAACAACGAGCAAGGAAAACTCTTTTACGGTTTTCAGGCTCACTGCCATAAAACCAACCGTTGCGGCAATCATAAGGATGAGCGGAAGCAAGGAAAGAAGTGCTTTCACGCCCGATGAAAGTTTTTCCTTGCCGTCTGCTCCCTCCGACCTCGCACTTGCGTTTCTGTACAAGGTTTTGAATACGATAAGGAAATCTCTCATATGCGCCTTATTCCGCAAAATGCTCGGTTGAAGTGTCGGTGAGTTTCAAGAACAAGTCCTCGAGAGATTTGTCTTTGTTTTTCTCTTTGAGTTCGTCTATATCGCAGGTGGCAATGAGGCGTCCGTCCTCGATTATGCCCACTCTGTCGCATACTTTTTCCACCACTTCGAGAACGTGCGATGAGAAAAATACGCTGTTGCCCTTGTCGGCGTGCTCACGCATAAGTTGCTTGAGGTTGTACGCCGAGCGTGGATCAAGCCCCGTCATCGGCTCGTCGAGAATCCAGATTTTCGGCTCGTGTATGAGCGCGCCGATTATGTTGAGTTTTTGCTTCATTCCGTGCGAATACGTGGAAATCTGCTTCTTCACCGCATCGGTCAAAGAGAAAAGTTCGCAATACTTGTCGAGTCTTTCCTGCCTTTGAGCCGTGGGAACTTCAAAGACGTCGCATATGAAATTTACGTATTCTACGCCAGTCAAGCCCTCATACAAAACGTGATCGTCGCTGACGTAGCCGATGAGTTTTTTCGCTTCGATAGGAGAGGTTTTGAGATCGATGCCGTCAACGGTGACTCTGCCTTCTTCAAAAGAGATAATTCCTGTGATACTCTTTATCGTCGTGGATTTGCCCGCGCCGTTCGGTCCGATAAATCCGAAAATCTCGCCGTCGTTGACGGTGAGAGATAAGTTTTCGACGGAAGGCTTTTGATTGCCTGAATACGTTTTGGTTAAATTTTCGATCGTTAACATTTTGTCGCCTACAAAACGAATCAAAGATTCGGTCTCATTCCTTATTTTCGTCGTTTTCTTCTATTTTCGTTTTTCTTGTCTTTCTTTTATGACTTTTTCAAAGCCGTTTTCGGTCGGCTCGTAGAACACTGCGTCCTTGATTTCGTCGGGCAAATACTGTTGTTTTACCCAGCCGCCGTAAGAATGCGGATATTTGTAGCCGCTGACCTTCTCCTCGTTGCCCTTGTAATTCGGGTCGCGTAGATAAAGCGGAACGGTTTCGTGCTTTATCGTTTTGACGGCGTTTTCCGCGCCGCCTAGCGCTTCGACCACCTTGTTGGATTTCGGCGCTTCCGACACGTAAATTATGCCTTCCGCAAGCGGAATACGCCCCTCGGGAAGCCCGATTCTCTCAAAAGCCTGCACGCAAGAAGTGGCGACTACGATTGCGTTGGGATCTGCCATGCCGACGTCCTCGCAAGCGTGAATCATTATTCTGCGTCCGATGAGCATAGGATCGCAACCTGCCTCTATGAGCCTCTCCGCCCAGTACAGCGCCGCGTTGCTGTCGCTGCCGCGCATACTCTTGATGAACGCGGAAATCATATCGTAATACATATCTTCCGTCATAGAGAGCGCTTTTTGCTGTATGGATTGCTCGGCTTCGGTTTTGCCGACTCTTATTATGCCGTCAGAGTCTGCGTGAGTGGTGAGTGCGGCAAGTTCAAGCGCGTTAAGTGCGGTGCGCATATCCCCTCCGCTCGCCCACGCCAAGTGTGAGTATGCCTCGTCGCTGACTTGAAGATTCATATTTCCCAAGCCTCTTTCCTTGTCCTTGACCGCGCGCTCGAGTCCTGCCCTTATGTCTTGCTCGGATAATCTCGAAAACGAGAAAATACGGCACCTCGACACGATTGCCCTCGTCATCGAAACGTAGGGATTCTCCGTCGTCGAGCCGATAAAAATTATGTATCCTTGCTCGATTGCTTGCAATACGCTGTCGCTTTGCGCCTTGTTCCAACGATGACATTCGTCCAAAAGCAAATAAGTGCGTTTCCCGTACATTCTGAGCCTGTCGCGAGCCTCGTCGATAACCTTTTTTGCGTCCGCAACGCCGCTGGTCACTGCGTTGAGTTTCACAAACGCCGCGTGCGTGTTTTCGGCGATAATATTGGCAAGAGTGGTTTTGCCGGTGCCCGGAGGTCCGTAAAATATGCAACTTCCAAGTTTGTCCGCGGCAATCGCTCTGCTCAAAAGTGAGCCTTGTCCCACGATTTTGCCTTGCCCTAAAAACTCGCTCAAAGTGCGAGGACGCATACGCTCCGCAAGCGGAGCCATAGTTTTTTCATTGTTTTGAAGATCGAATAAATCCATATCGCTATTGTAGCAACAAGCGCGGATTTTGTAAAGATAATTAAAAAAAACTCATAGTATATATCGTGCAAAAAAGAGAACGCATCTCAAAAACCATGAAACCGAAACTTTTCCGCGTCGTGATTGCGATTGCGGTTTTCCTTGCTATTTTCATTTTTTGCACGGTGTATTTCCGCTCGAATATCGTGCCTACGGTTATGGATAGCTCGGTTGCGCAAATGCGCGCGGTGACCACAAACGCCATAAACCTTGCCGCTACGAGCGTTCTAAGCGGAGGGCTTACATACGATATGCTCTTTGACATAGTAAAAGACGACGACGGAAACGTTGCGATGATAAAGGCAAATTCGCCCGAAATAAACAAAATCGCAAGGCAAATCGCAAACCTTGCGCAAGCCAATCTCGACTCGCTCGGAACACAAGAAATTCAAATTTCGGCAGGTACGTTCACGGGAC
This sequence comes from Bacillota bacterium, assembly GCA_050873585.1. GTDB lineage: Bacteria > Bacillota > Clostridia > Christensenellales > CAG-917 > CAG-475. The sequence goes on from JBNMJA010000040.1 coordinate 5,711, forward strand.
TTGCGCTACTTATGGGATTCGGCCCGGACGTAACCATAAAAATCACGCCCATAGGTATGGCAAACTGCGATTTCGTGTCATACTTTCAGTCGGCAGGCATAAACCAAACCTTGCACAAAATCTACATAGACGTTTACGCCGACGTGAGTATCGTCACACCGATCGATCAGCCCACAATTCAAGTGAAAGCGGAAGTTTTGGTGTGTGAAAACCTTATAGTAGGCAAAATCCCCGATACTTACCTTAATTTGTACGGCAGTGAGGAAATGTATCCGCTGTAAGCGTGACATTGCACCAAAGCGTGCAACGTGATATTGCACAGCGTGCAGTTATATTGTGTCGTTGGCACAGTGATATTGTCCTTGCGGACAGTGATATTGCACCAACGGTGCAGTTGAGGATATTTTCATACGCTCGCTACGATTGTCGCCTTGCGCCTCCAAACTAAAAAAACAAGCAAAGTGCGTTATATTTTTTTGGAGCGAGAACGGGAAATGAGTCCGAAAACGAAGCCGCAGACTATAACCGTCGTGAGTCCTGCCGAAACCGCGCTCATACCGCCCGTGATAGCACCCAAAAATCCGTCTTTTTGCACGCCTTCGAGCGCACCTTTTGCAAGATTCGAGCCAAAACCCATTATCGGAATGGTTACGCCCGAACCTGCAAATTCCTTCATAGGCTCGAATGCGCCGCAAACTTCCAGAACGACGCCTATGAGCATATAAGTCACGAGAATGCGAGCCGACGACATCTTGGTCTTGTTGATGAGAATTTGTCCGAGCATACACACAAGACCGCCCACGGCAAAGGTTTTGAGATAATCCAAAAATATATCCATATCTACTCCATTTCGACGATATAAATCGAAACTATTATAAAATTTGCGTATTTTTGTAATACTTTTTTGCACTAAAACCAATCAAAACCGATAATAACGGCGATTCAGATTAATTTTGGATTTTTAACGAATCCCCTTCCTCCCGCCCGTTTTCACGACAAAAAAGGATGGCTTTCAAAAGTTACCGCGTGCGAAACGCCTGGAATCGTTTCCTTTTGAAGGGGCGTATCCTTGTTCAAAAGAGCCCCCGTGGGAACAACGAGCACCCTCTTCAACTCTCCCCTTTGCATTTTTTTGAGAATATACGAGTTGAAAACGGTGTTTACGCAGCCTGCGCCCGAACCGCCTTGAAACGTCTTTTGCTCGGGAGTAAAATAACTCGCGCCGCAATCCATATAGCACTTGGGAAGAGTTATTCCCTCTTTCGAGAGCAAATATTCGAGCATTTCTTTGCCGTGTCTGCCCAAATCGCCGGTAAAAATGCCGTCGTAATAGTCAGGAGAACGACCACTGTCCTTGAAATGCGTCACTATCGTATCGCAAGCGGCAGGAGCCATTGCAGCACCCATATTCGCCTCATCGTCAATGCCCAAATCGATGACTCTGCCCATCGTTCCGCCCGTCACGGTGACGTAATGCGTGTTCGGTTTGGCATAATCGTTGCTTTCTTTTTCAAAATTGTCCTCGATTATGTTAGATTTTTCCTTATCGATGACTTTTTTCTGCTTTTCTATGCTCTTTTTGTACTTTTCAAGCGTTTTTTCGTCGATATTCATACCATCGTCAATCGCAATGATATCGTCCTCATACACTCTTTCGTTCATCATCGACGGTTTTTGAGAGGACAAAACCGTGCAACCTGCTCCCGTAACCGTCCATTGCGACGTCGGAGTGCGCTGATTGCCAAGTTCGAGCGGAAAACGATATTGTCTTTCGGCAGAAGCGAAGTGACTCGAAGTAGAACAGGTCACGTTTTCGGCAAAACCGCCCGATATCGCCATAGAGCCGACGATTATACTCTCACTGAACGTCGAGCATGCGTTGTATAACCCCAAAAACGCGCACGGAAAATTGCGAGCGGCAAGCGATGTTGCGGCAAGTTCGTTGAGCAAATCGCCGCCGAGCATTATATCTATATCTTCTCTTTTCAAGCCTGCTTTTCTGATTGCGCCGCTCACTGCGTCACGGTGCATTTTGCTTTCGCATTTTTCAAAGGATTTTTCGCACCAAATATCGTTTTTCAAGACGATATCGAACTTATCGGCAAAGTTTCCGTCGCCCTCTTTCGGACCGACGATCGTAAATCCGCTTTTGATATATATACGCTTAGATAACTGAAAAGTGCGCATTTTTCACCTCACATATACACGAAATAGCCGATCAATCCGACAACGAAACTTGCCACAACGCCGAAAACGATGATCGGACCTGCGATCACGAACATTTTTGCGCAAACGCCGAAAAACACGCCCTCTCGGTTATACTCCATTGCTGGAGAAACCACCGAGTTTGCAAACCCCGTGATGGGAATTATCGAGCCGCCTCCGGCAAAATGCCCGAGTTTGTCGTAAAGCCCCAACGCAGTGAAAAAACTGCCGAGAAAAATCATTATGCAACTTTCGTAAATCGCAACGTTTTTGTCGCTCATATCCTTGAATATAAGACGCAAAATATCACCGATTCCTTCACCGACGCAACAGATTATTCCGCCCACCAAAAACGCCGCAAGCAACGTTCTCACCATAGGTGACTTCGGAGCGTTTTCTTTGACATACTTTTGATATTCTTCTCTTTCTATCATAATTCACTTCGTCGGATTTGCGTTTTCGCTCGAGGAAGAGGCGTTTTCGGCGCTTGAAGAAACGACGTATTTCACGCCCTCTACGACGCCTTCAACGTTCAGATTCTTCTTGAAATACACTTCCTTATCCTCTACGTTCTTTGAAAACAGCGCATCCATATGCGCAATCATTGCCAATGAAATAGTTTTTTAATCAGAAAATACGAAAAACACCCGACGAATAGTCGAGCATACGATTGTTTTGATAATTCGCAAAACGAACGGACGGTACGGCGTTTTGATAAGTCAATTCTCCATACCGTCTTTGAGTTTTTGAAGCACTTTGTTTTCTATGCGGCTCACCTGAACTTGAGATACACCCAATTCTTTTGCGATTTCGCTCTGGGTTTTGTCTCTGAAATAGCGCAAAACTATGACCTTTTTTTCTCTCTGCGGCAAGTCTTCTATGAGGTCTTTGAGAAGCATTTTGTCAATGTTTTCGTCCTCGCACTCCTCTGTTGCGATTTTGTCGCCCAGTTCCAAATCGTCGTCGCCGACGGTTGCCGAAAGCGACAACAAATAATGCTGTGCGTCCATTGCGAACACGATTTCCTGCGCGTCTACGTCAAATGCGGTCGCAAGTTGCTCAACGGTCGGCTCCGACTCTCCGTTTTTGAGTTTTTCATCGATATACGCAGAGATTTTCTGCGCAAGTGATTTCGTCCATCTGGAAACCTTTATCGCGCCGTCGTCACGCAAAAATCGCTTGATTTCGCCGCTTATCATCGGAACTGCGTACGTGGAAAAACGCACGCCGTATTCTACGTCGAAATTTTGCATCGCTTTGATAAATCCGATTGCTCCGAGTTGCATCAAATCGTCGTATTCGAGCCTGCCTTTGAATCGCTTTACGATGGATTTGATCAGCGGAACGTTTTCCTCGATTAGTTTTTCTTTCGCACCGTCGTCGCCTGCCTGAGCCTTTTTGAGAAGTTCGAGCGTGGCTTGATGCTCTAACATTCTTTTATCACCTTTTTCATTCTGACAACCGTGCCTTCGCCGACCACGGACGTTACGTCCATTTCATCCATAAACGTTTCTATGATCGTGAAGCCCATGCCGCTACGCTCGTCGCTCGCCGCCGTGGTGAAAAACGGCTCGATCGCTTCTTTTACGTCCGCAATGCCTTTGCCGAAATCACGCACAACGATTTCTATCGTACGATTTTGCTCGTCCACACGGCACTCGATTTGCATAATTCCGCTATCGGTTCCGCCGTATGCGTGCACGACTACGTTGGTCACCGCTTCGCTCACCGCGGTCTTTATGTCGTTAATCTCCTCGAGCGTCGGGGAACATTCTATGGCAAACGACGCCACTACGTTGCGTGCGAACGCTTCGTTTTTGGACGTTGCAAGCAGTTTCATATCAAAATAATTCATACTTTCTCCTTATTCCACAATTGGTACGAAGCGGTACACGCCGCTCGCGCAAAAAACTTTGTCAACTTGTTTGGGTACGCCGGCAAGCAACAGTTCGGCGTGCCGCGCTTTAAGCTTTTTGTATCTTCCGAGCACAAACCCGAGTCCCGTGCTGTCGATAAACGTCACGCCACGCATATCGAATATCATCGAACGCAAATCACGGGTATTTTCGATGATATCGTCAATGCTCGCCCTGACCATCTTGACGCCGTATTCGTCGATTTCGCCCGAAAGCACAACGCGCATACAATCTTTTTCGGATATAAATTCAACTTCCATATTGCCTCCGTGATTAGAATAAACAGTATCTAATCAAAGATTTTGACGGGTTTTGCGCTTTTTGCGAAAATCAAAAAGTTTTATGTCAAAAAATTCTTCAAATCTATCAAAAAAATCATTGACAACTTTTTTGATTTATTGTATATTGTTGTAGTCGCAATGAACGACGCGAAAATCTTTCGGGGTGTAGCGCAGTTTGGCTAGCGCGTCTGATTTGGGTTCAGAAGGTCGGGAGTTCGAATCTCTTCACCCCGACCAGCACAACTTCACCGAGATGATTCGGGCCTTTAGCTCAGTTGGTTAGAGCAGTCGGCTCATAACCGATCGGTCCGCGGTTCGAGTCCGTGAAGGCCCACCAAAACATAAAATTATTTGGCCCGGTAGTACAGTTGGTTAGTACGCCAGCCTGTCACGCTGGAGGTCAGGGGTTCGAGCCCCCTCCGGGTCGCCATCAAAGTTTGTGGCAGTGACAACCGTCACTGCCATAAAACTAAAAAAGGGATCGAAATCCCAAATGCCTCGGTAGCTCAGGTGGTAGAGCAAGGGACTGAAAATCCCTGTGTCGGTGGTTCGAGTCCGCCCCGAGGCACCAACAACTCAATACGCTGGTGTAGCTCAACAGGCAGAGCAACTGATTTGTAATCAGTAGGTTGTTGGTTCGATTCCGATCACCAGCTCCATATGGAGAGGTTCCCGAGTGGCCAAAGGGAGCAGACTGTAAATCTGTTGTCAGTGACTTCGGTGGTTCGAATCCACCCCTCTCCACCAGAAAACTTTGTTTTTCGGCAAAAACCCCACTAAACAGCGGGGTTTTTGCTATCTTATGGAATTTTTTAATTTGCGTGGAATTGCGCCAAAATGCCCGTTTTTGCCCCGTTTTGCGTGGGTTTTATTACATAAAGTATTACATAATTTTCTATCAAAAACAACAAAAAAAAAGACCGCCCACGGGTTAGGTGAACGGTCTTAAAA
>JBNMJA010000041.1:0-11057 GCA_050873585.1 Bacillota bacterium
ATCGATATGCTTGTGATTATGACCGTTCAGGCAGGATTCGGAGGACAAAGCTTCAAACCCGAATGCCTTGAAAAAGCGAAACTCGGCGCAATCGAGCGAGAAAAACACGGCTATTGTTATCTCATCGAAGTTGACGGCGGTGTAAGCGAGGACAATATCGCTATGCTAAAAGAAGCAGGCGTTGACGTTTGTGTGGCAGGTAGTTCGGTGTTCAAATCCGCAAATCCTGAAATTACCGTCAAGGCACTTCACATTTGAGTCGTTCAGTAATATTAATCCCGTTATTTGAAAGAAACGAATCGAAATCGGTTCGTTTTTTTGTGTAACACAAAGTTTTTAATCGTCATACTTTGTAAAAAAACGAGGTGAAGTATGAACAAAATCATTTGCGTCAATCCGCCAAAATTCGTCAAAGCGATACTGCGACTTTTCGTCAAAAAGGATAAAGAGAAAGAGAATAAATAAAACGAAACGAGCGTTTCGATATTCAAAGAATTTTACAACAAAAAAACGCCTTCCTTTCGGAAGGCTAACGTTGATTGCTACATAATTCAGAAGGAATTACGCACGGTCAACTTTGCCGGAACGAAGACAACGTGTGCAAACATAAGCTTCTTCAACTCCGCCGGTCGGTGTATTGACTTTGACTTTTTGGACGTTGGGAGCCCAACTGCGTCTGGTCTTTCTGTTGCTGTGGCTGACTGCGTTGCCGCTCATTCTGCCTTTTCCGCATACACTACAAACTCTGGACATATACTGTACCTCCTAATTTGAACGATTGATATTCTAACAAATATAAATAGGTTTTGCAACTGATTTGCATAAAATTTGTGATTTAGTTGCAAAAAATTATCTTATATAGTAATATTTTAGAAAAGGAAAAGATATGTCGCTTTCAACTTCGAATAAGTTTGGCAAAATATCCGTAAGCGAAGAGGCTATGCAGACCGTTGCGAGCCATACCGCTCAGGATTGTTACGGCGTGGTAGACTTGGTCTCACGCCGTTTCAGCGATAACGTCGGACAACTTTTCGGAAAAACTCAACTCGGCAAAGGTGCGCTCGTTCAGACAGTGGACGACCTTATCTACGTCGAGTTGTTTGTTATATTGAAACTTGGCGTAAATATCGAAGCCGTAAAAAAGTCCCTTGCAGATGCAGTCAAGTTCTCGCTTGAAACGTTCACCGGCATGCGCGTGAAGCGCGTCCACGTCAACGTAGTCGGCATCCGCGTGTGATAGGTATATACAAAATGATAAGAATTGACGGATTAAAATTCAAAGAGATGCTTCAAGGCGGTGCTAAGGCTCTTGAAATGAACAGGGCAATCATTGACGAACTCAACGTATTTCCCGTTCCCGACGGCGATACGGGCACTAATATGTCACTTACGCTTGCGTCTGCCGTGAGAGAGGCAAACGCTTGCGGCTCTTTGCTTATAGACGAAATCGCGCTCGCATTCTCAAAGGGCGCTCTCAAAGGCGCAAGAGGAAACTCGGGCGTTATATCGTCGCAAATTTTCAGAGGCTTCGCCGTGGCTCTCGAAGGCAAAGCGGATCTTTCAGCCAAAACTTTTGCCGAATGTTTGAAAAAAGGCACGGAAATAGCGTACAGCGCAGTCACAAAGCCGAAAGAAGGCACGATTCTGACTGTCGTAAGAGCAATGGCTGAAGAAGCGCAAAGCGCGTCCAAACTCAAGAAAATCGAATTTGAATCTTTCCTCAAAAAGGTTATTGATGCGGGCGAAGAAATCTTGCAAAAGACGCCTGATATGTTGCCGGTGCTCAAAAAAGCAGGCGTTGTGGACGCAGGTGGAAGAGGTCTCGTCACGGTCTTTGACGGTATGTACCGCACGCTCATAGGAGAAGAACTCGTGCTTATAAGCGGCGGAAAAGTCGCCACGAGCGAAAGCGCGCCCCTCGTTGCTCCGCAAGAGGAATTCGATCCGCTCGAAAACGATTACGAACATATCACGTTCCAATATTGCACAGAGTATTTCATAACGCACCTCAAAAACGAGGTCACCACGGCGGCAATCAACAAATATCGCGATTATCTTATGACGATCGGCGATTGCGTGCTGGTTATCGGAGATACGGATCTCGTAAAAACTCACGTTCACACCAATCACCCCGATCGTGCTTTGAACGCCGCGCTTGCACTCGGTGAACTCGACGGCGTAAAAATCGAGAATATGCTCGAGCAAAACCGTAAAATCCATGCCAATGACAAACCCGAAGAGGAAGAAGAACTCAAGGATTACGCAATGATTTCCATATGCTCGGGCGAGGGTATGGCAAACATATTCAAGGATTTGATGGTCGATATCGTCGTTGAGGGCGGTCAGACTATGAATCCGAGCGTTGACGACATTCTAAAAGCCGTTAACGACGCAAAAGCGAAAAACGTTTTCGTTCTTCCCAACAACTCGAATATAATTTTGGCGGCAAATCAAGCCAAAGAGCTTGCAAAAGCCGAAGTTTACGTCATTCCGACGACAAATATGCCCGAGGGCATATCCGCTTCGCTCGCTTTTGACTCAGATTCTACGCCCGAAGAGAATTACGAAAATATGTGCAGTGTGATAAAAGACGTTACATGCGCAGAAATCACGCATGCGGTTCGCTCTACGAGAATGAACAGATTCTCCGTCAAAGAGGGCGATATCATCGGAATCTGCAACAAAAAGATAGTTGCAAAAAGCCTTGACGTGTCCGACGCAACGCTCGATACGATAAGAAAAATCGCAAAAGACAAAGATATGCTCACGCTCTATTACGGACAAGACGTCACTGAGGACGAAGCAAACGCTCTCGTCGAAAAGATATCCGCTCAATTCGACTGGCTTGAAACGGCGTGCTATTTCGGCGGACAACCGCATTATTACTATATAATTTCGGCAGAATAATATGCTTTCGTTGCGCGATGTGAAAGGCGTCGGAGACGCAACGATAAAAAAACTTTCAGACCTTGGCATACACTCCATATTCGAGGTCTTTTCTTTTTTGCCGAGAAAGTATATCGACCTCGAACAGCCCGTCAAAGTTTTCGACGCAGAGCCCGGGCAACTTTGTATGCTCGAAGGCAGAGTGGAAAGCGTTTCAAACGTTACTCGTTCAAAAACCAAATCGTTTTACGTTATTTTCAGCGACAATCTATCCGACAATAGAGTGTTTTTCAAAGCAATGTTTTACAACATGCCGTTCTTGCACGACGGGTTTGAAAAAGGTCAGTCGTACAGAATGCTTACGCGCCTTTCAAACGATATCGGCTCACTGACGGTCGTAAACCCGTCGCTTGAGAAAATAGAACGCATATCCAAACTTGACGGCATATACACGCTATATCCGCTTGGCGGAGTGATGGGGCAGAACGCTTTCAAGAATATTGTTTATTCCGCGCTTGACAGCATAAAAGGTGCGCAATACGACGGAAATCTTGCGAAAATCAACAAAGATTTGGCACTTTGTTTTGAGGCGGCTCACAGGCCGACGAGTCTTGAAATTGCAGACAGAGCGGTAAATTCGCTTGCTTCGCTAGATCTTGCAATCGTACTTTCTATTTATCGAAAATTGCGAAACAGTGCTCAAAAATCGAGGAAAGTATTTTATGATTTTGACAATTTCAGAATACTTGATTATGTTTCAGCTCTTTCTTTCAACCCGACAGCTTCGCAAATGCAGGCATTTAAAGATATTGTTGCAGATATGAAATCCGACGAGTATATGTCGAGGATCGTAAGCGGCGACGTAGGAAGCGGAAAGACTGCGGTTGCGTTTTTTGCATTATGCATTGCGGCAAAAGGCGGAAAACAAGCGGCACTTATGGCTCCTACGGAAATTCTTGCCACACAACACGCAAAAAAGTTTGAAGATATTGCAAAAGCAATGGGTATTCGTTATTGCTTGCTTACGAGTTCTTGCACGCAAAGCGAGAGAAACAAAATTCTTGCAGGGCTTAAAAACGGTTATTATCAATGCGTTATCGGCACGAATTCGCTAGTTTCGGATGACGTCGAATATCAAAATCTTGCGCTTGCCGTCATCGACGAACAGCATAGATTCGGAGTCAATGACAGAGCAAAACTCGAACGAAAGGGCGCTTGCGACGTATTGAGTCTAACAGCAACGCCGATTCCGAGGTCGATGGCATTGACGTTTTACGATGATATCGATATATCGAGAATAGAAAAACGAGAAGACGCTCAAACGAACGTCAAGACCAAGGTTTACGACGATTTACAGTTGGCGGTCGATTATATTTTGAGCAGATTGAAAGACGACAAACAAGCGTTTATCGTCTGTCCGTCAATCGTAGACGCAGAAGGCAACGATTTGAATTCTATTGAGAGTTTTATGCGTGATTTCAGCAATCTATTCAGTGATTTTGACGCCTGCGTTATTCACGGCAAACTCAAAAACGAGGAAAAAGAGCGTGCTATGCGCGATTTTTCGACGGGAAAAACTCGACTTTTAATTGCAACGAGCGTTATCGAAGTCGGCATAGATACGAAAGCGACCGAAATATTGATATTGAACGCCGACAGATTCGGTCTATCGTCACTTCATCAGTTGCGTGGACGTGTGGGAAGAGACGGAAGCGAAGCGCATTGTCTGTTGTTATCGTCAAGCAAGAGCGACAAATCGATCGAACGACTTTCTACGCTCGAAAAGTCCAATGACGGGCAATACCTTGCCGAAGTCGATTTTGCAATGAGAGGTGCAGGCGACTTTTTGGGTGTAAAGCAGAGTGGCCGTTCTTTGACGCCGATTTTCTCCTTGCAAATCAACTCGCAGATTTTGTCAAACGCAAAAGAATACGCCGATAAGAATCTTTCGGGGCTTTCGCTTGCCGAACTCTTGGCGCTTACTCGCACTTCGAAGTCGAAAATCGAGGACTTTTTGAGCGCACTAAACAACGTTACTCTCAACAGTTGATTATTCCCGTTTGACATATTTTAGTCATTTGTTTATAATATATATAAATGGTGGTGCAGTATTCTAGTCAGATTCCACCGACTCGGAGGCGGGGGTAAAATATCGCCGAAGGGCATATCGATGAAGTTTCTGGTGATGGCTTCTTTTGCCCAAATCGGGGCTGTTGCTGGGAGTTAAGGATTTTGGGCGGCTTGTAACGGCATACAAACCCCGACCCAATCTCCGTGGAGACCCGATTCGGTAGACGAGGTAACATTCGCTTACTGACCGGGGTGAAACCTGATATGCGGTGCGACTGCGCTGTGTACAGAGTAGCCTGCTTTGAGTGATGCGGAGGGATCAAAGAACCACGTCGTTCGGCGTTGCGCAACAACGAAAGACGATCGCTTTGCGAAATCCGTTTTGCAAAAAAAGATAAGGGCGGGCGGAATCTGCCAAGGAAATCTTCTAGACTGTTCATGCGAAGCGACTCGGGGATTATAGTGTGCTCTAAGTGGCGATTCGGTTTCTCTTTGAGATGATTCATGCAATAGGAAACTTCTCGGACGGCGACGACGAGTTTTGAATCAGGGAAAACCTACCGAACCTATGGCGCAAGGTTTACCCGAGACGTTGCCACCATTGTTTACGACATTATGAGGTGCATATGCAGACTCACAACGATAGATTGGACGAAAGTATCACGCCGTCGGAAAGTGCTTCCGATGGTATTTCTTTTTCAAAAAACATAAAAAACGATTCGTTAGATACCCGAAATACGGCAGTTTCGGCGACCGATTCGTCAAACGTTACCGCAATCGACGATAAAGATATTTCCAAATCGAAAGCAAACGCTACCGACGCACATTCGGAACGCTCTGACGACTCTGCGGATTCGAAAACGTCTCCCAAAAATCCTAAAGACGACAAAAAGAAGAAAAATTCAAAGAAGAAGCGCAATCTGTGGTGGATAAAGGCAACAATAATTTCGCTTGTTCTTTCGGCATTTTTTTCCTATTTGAGTGAAATCGTTTCAAACGCAGATCAACTTGTGGTTGTCATAATTTTGCTCGCTTTTCTGATTTTATCGGGTATACTGTTTGACGCGATAGGCGTTGCCGTTACTTCATGTGATACGACGCCCATTATATCCATGGCGTCGAGAAAGGTGTACGGGGCAAAAACGGCGCTGTGGCTCACCAAAAACAGCGATACGGTATCAAGCGTTTGCAACGATATAGTCGGGGACATATTCAGCATCATTTCCGGTGCGTGTTCGGCGGCGCTGGTTGTCAAAATCACGATGACGCTCAACGAAACCTGGCAAGTTGTTCTTTCGATAGTGGTGTCGGCAATAGTTTCGGCAATGACGATAGGCGGCAAAGCGTTTATGAAGAAAATCGCTATCGACAATTCAAAAGATTTCGTTATGTTCGTTGCCAGATTCCTTGCTTTTTTCAACAAGGACGAGCGAAAAATACGCAAGAAACAAAAAGAAGCAAAAACGCTTGAGAAAAAGAACGGGAAAGAAAACGCCCGTACGGATAAAATGTCAAAATAACTCGTTAGATTGAAACACACCGACTTTTGACGTGGTTGACTTGGTTTTATGATATGAGAATAGACAAGTACATTCAAGAAAAATTCAATCTGAAATCTCGCACTTACGCCGAAAATCTCATAAAAACGGGTAGAGTGTTTTTGAATGGGAAAGTCGTGTCGAAATCCTCTCTCGACGTTATCGACGGTGACGATATCGAGATAAAAAACGACGAAAATTACGCATCTCAAGGCGCTTACAAACTTGAAAAGGCGTTTGAAGATTTCTCCCTTGACGTATCTGGAAAAGATTGTGCCGATATCGGTTGTTCCAACGGCGGATTTACCGATTGTTTGCTTCGTCACGGCGCTAAGAGCGTTCTTGCCGTTGACGTTGCCGACTGCGCTCTTGACAAACTATTGCTCGATAGCGGCAAAGTCACTTTTTTGAAAGCCAACGCAAGGGAATTGCCGCCCGATTTAGGCAAAGTCGATTTTCTTTGCAGCGACGTAAGTTTTATATCGTTGACCTACGTTTTGCAATCTATGTTCGATTTGCTAAATGACGGAGCAGACGCGGTTGTTTTGATCAAACCGCAATTCGAACTCGACAAATCTGCGCTTACAAAAAGCGGAATAGTCACCGACGAAAAACTCCGCAAACGCGCAATCGAAAAAGTCAAGTCGTTTGCAATTTCGCTCGGTTTTGAAATTCTGGACTTGTCAACTTCGCCCATACGTTATGAGAGCAAAAACGTTGAATATCTTTTGCATTTGAGAAAACCGTCAAAATAGAGTATTTAGAGCAATTAAAATCAATTTGCGCTCAAAAGTAAATAGCAAAATAAAAACACGCCTCGGCGTGTTTTTGCGTTATTTGCTTTCTTTCTCGGTTTCTGATTCAGTTGCATTTTTGCTCTCGGTCGAATTCTTGTCCGAAGATTTATCCTTTGTTTTTGCAGAATCCTTTTTCTTTTTGGACTTTTTGGATTCTTCGATCGTTTCGAGTTGTTGCTCTGACGCCTTGCGTTTGAGTTCTTCAGGGTTTATGTTCTTTGGTTTTTTGTTTCTTATGCCGAAAACGATACCGATGATTAGGACGGCAAAAATCACACCGGAGAGTCCGGCGACGAGTTTGGTTGCAAATTCAGATATCGCGAGAAGTGAACAAATCATATCTCAATTATACAAAATGCCGTGGATATGTCAAATACTTGGCGAGTATTCTGCATGTTTCCGCAATATTTTTGCCTAAAAACATAACAATGCGGAATTAGTCGATTTTGCATAAAAATATGCAAATATACAATTTTTAAATAAAAATTGCACGTATACTTGAATAAATCCGTTCTATGCTGTATAATGGCTCTTGATTATGAGAAAGAAAATCGCAGTTTTCACAAAAGCGGAATCTTCAGCGGAAAAGAACGCCGTTACCGAGCAATTGATGGCAAGCGGCGCTTTTGACGTCTACGAAGTCGTCAGCGGAAACGACGTGCCGACAGACTGCCACGATCTCGTGGTTTTCGGTGGCGACGGCACTGTGCTCGAAGCAGTTAAGAGCGTGCGTGACGATGTGATCGTCACAGGCATAAACGTAGGCAATCTCGGATTTTTGACGCAGTTTGAAAAGGATTCTCCCGTAAAAGATATCGTCGACGGGATAAAACGCGGGGATTTTGACGAGAGAATGGCGCTTTGTGCAAATTGCGAAGAAACGCAAGCAGAAGCACTCAACGAAATAGTGTTGAAAAGCGCGACGTCGAGACCCGTTTATATCGACGTTTTCATAGATTCGAAGTTTGTCGACAGTTATCACAGCGACGGAGCGATCGTATCTTCGCCGACAGGTTCGACGGCTTATTCCTTGTCGGCAGGCGGGCCCATACTCGCGCCAAACGTTTCCGCTATCGTGATAATCCCGATTTGCGCACATTCTTTGCATTCAAGGCCTATGGTCGTCGATGCGAACGCAAAAATCGAATTGCGATTGAGGAAGGATGAAAAGGCGGTGCTTTGCGCCGACGGCGAAAATATTCTCGATATTGTCGGAGCAAAATCGATAACCGTACAAAAATCCGCTCGTAGCGTGAAATTTTTGAAAACGGAAAAAGACAACTTTTACAAAAAACTCATTCGAAAAATGAACAGATGGGGATCTGTAGACCCTAGATGATAAGGAGTTAATTATGGCAAGAGCAAACAGACAACTCAAAATTTTGGATATCATTTCCAAGCACGACATTGACACGCAAGAAGAACTCGTCGATTATCTTCGCAGCGAAGGTTTTTCAGTTACGCAGGCAACTGTGTCGCGCGATATAAAAGAAATGGGCATCATAAAGACGCTCTCAAGCGACGGCAGACATTATAAATACGCCGCTCAACAGTCCAAAGAATCGAGCGCCGCAGACAAATTTTTGAGTATGTTCAAAAATACCGTCGTTTCGATCAAGAGCACGGGCAATCTTATCGTGCTAAAAACCGAAACGGGAAGCGCAGGTCCTGCCGCAGAACTTATCGACAAACTTTCATACGACGAAGTGCTCGGCGTAATCGCCGGCGACAACACGATTTTCGTTGCGGTTGACAGCGTCGAACACGTCGATACGATCCGCAGACGTCTTGAAGATTTGCTCGAAGCCAACAGGCTTTTCAACTGATACCGAACCATAATCGATAGCAATAGAAAGCCGATTTCCGACGACAAAAACGAGAAACATAAGGAAATTTTGCTTTTTGACCGAGGTCAAAGGCGGTGAAATATGCTTTGTCAACTTTCAATCGAAAATATTGCGCTGATTGACAAACTCAACCTTGAATTGAAAAACGGGTTGAATATTCTCAGCGGTGAAACGGGCGCGGGCAAGTCTATAATAATAGACTCGCTCAACTTCGTTTTGGGAGAGCGTGCGGACAAGTCGCTCATTCGTTTCGGCACGGACAAGGCAACGGTTGAAGCCGTGTTCGAAGATTATCTCACGCCGTCGGTTCAGACATATCTCGACGATCTCGGAATCGACGTCGAGGACGTGCTTATTCTTCGAAGAAGAATGACTCTCGACGGGAAGAACGAATGCAGAATCAACGGAAGGATTTCCACGCTTTCGTCGTTGAAGGGTTTGACGGAACTTCTCGTGGATATTCACGGGCAACACGAGCATCAATCTTTGCTCAAAAGCGCAAACCATATCGTGCTTTTGGACAAACTCGGGGAAAAGCAAATCGCAACTCTAAAAGAAGAAGTTGCGACCGATTATAAGAATTATACGTCACTGAAAAAAGAGTTTTCAAGATTCGGCAATGCGGACGAAAGAGAGAGAAAACTCGATATTTTGACATTCCAAATAGACGAAATCGAAAAAGCGGACGTGAAAGAGGGAGAAGAAGACGAACTTCTTGCCGCTCGCAAGCGTATTCGCAATATGGAAAAAATTATGTCTGCTCTCGAGGGCGCAAAAAATCTGCTTGACGGATACGACGCGCAAAGCGTGAGTGCGTCAATTAAGAACGCATCGTCGCTTTTGAATTCCATATCGTCATACGACGAAGGGATTGTGCCGATTGCGGACAGACTGGATTCGTGCAAAGCGGAAATCACAGATATTTCGGAAACCTTATCCGATATGTTGCAGAAACTCGACTTCGATTCACGCTCGGCAGAAAAAATCGAAGAAAGACTTGAAGTCGTGCGCACGATTTTGAGAAAATACGGCGGGAATTTTGAATCATTGCAAAAATTCTACGATGAAGCGGTGAAGGAAGCGGACGTACTCTCACACGCGCAAGAGCGAGTGGAAGTGCTTGAAAAAGAGATTAAAAAAGCGTCCGAAAAATTGCTTGAAAGTGCCAAAAAACTCTCTAAACAGAGGGGAATCGTTGCCGAAAAGTTTGAAAATGACATAACCAAAGAACTATGCGATTTGGGTATGGGCGGTTCGACTTTCAAAGTCGATTTTCAGTTTGCAAGCGACGTTGACGATATTTCGGCAAACGGAATGGACAGCGTGGAATTTTTGATTTCACCGAACGTCGGCGAGCCGCTTAAACCGCTTGCAAAGATAATTTCAGGCGGTGAAATGTCACGCTTTATGCTTGCTTTCAAAAATATTCTGGCAGGCGTCGACGATATCGGAACTATGGTTTTCGACGAGATAGATACCGGAATTTCAGGCAATATATCGCAAGTCGTGTCCGAAAAAATGTGCAATATTTCAAGGGCAAGACAGGTCATTGCAGTCACGCATATGCCGTCGCTTGCATCTATGGCTGACAACCATTATCTCATCTCAAAGTCCACTGAAAACGGCAAAACTTACACTCATATCGACCTTTTGGACGACGATACGAACGAGGTTGCTAGACTTATCGGCGGCAACGATTATTCGATATACGCAGTGCCGCATGCAAAGGAAATGAAGGCAAACGCACAAAGATATAAGGCGTCGTTATCCGCAAAATAATTGACGTTTTGTTTTAAATCCATATCAAAAATTTGATATTTATATCAAAAAACGATTCTAAAAAATGCAAAAAAGCCGTGTTTTTTCGCAAAAAACGCGGCTTTTTCTTTCAAAAATTTGCGTTGTGCTAATTTTTGAAT